>CANFZJ010000145.1 GCA_947451445.1 Comamonadaceae bacterium | reverse complement strand
TCACCCACCAGCTTGACGGCGGTGCCGTCGGCAAACAGGCCCACATCGGCCAGGGTGACGCGCTTTTTGGCGTTGACGGACTGCAGCATGGCGTTCGAGTCGTCGGTTTGCACGCCGATCACCTTGATCTCGGGCCGCACGGCCTTGATGTAGTTGGCCACGCCGGAGATCAAGCCGCCGCCGCCAATCGCCACAAACACGGCGTCCAATTTTTGCGAGCCCAGGCCCTGTAGCTGACGCAGGATTTCCATCGCAATCGTGCCCTGCCCGGCGATCACATCCGGGTCGTCAAAGGGGTGCACAAAGGTCAGGCCCTGCTTTTTTTGCAGCGCCAGCGAGTGGTTGTAGGCGTCGGTATAGCTGTCGCCAAACAGCACTACCTCGCCGCCGAAGCCACGCACGGCGTCTACTTTCAGCTGCGGGGTGGTGGTTGGCATGACGATGACCGCCCGGCAGCCCAGCTTGCGTGCGCTCATGGCCACGCCCTGGGCGTGGTTGCCGGCGGAGGCGCAAATCACGCCTTTTTTGAGCTGCTGCGGGGTCAGATGCGCCATCTTGTTGTATGCGCCGCGTAGCTTGAAACTGAACACCGGCTGGGTGTCTTCGCGCTTGAGCAGCACCGTGTTGCCCAGGCGCTGGCTTAAGTTTCGGGCCGGTTCCAGCGCCGATTCAATCGCCACGTCATAGACGCGGGCGGTCAAAATTTTCTTGAGATAGTCGGCGGGGGTGAGCGGCTTGGGGGCTTTGGCGGGCTTGGCAGATGCGGTCGTCATGGGTTTTCCTTAGTCTTTGATGATAAAGGGAGAGCCAAGCGGCATAAAAAAAGCCCCGAGTCTTGCGACTCGGGGCTTAAATCCACCTTTTCAGAGGGTGGAGGAGACAACCGGGGTAACAAAGTAATTTTGTTACGATGGATTTATTGTAATCGTTTTCCCTTATCTGTGTTGCGCTGCAGCATGCTTGTCCCACTGAAAATGTGAAGTAGTGCGCATCCACGGCAAAATCGGGGCATCTTCAGACATGGAAAGACGAAAAATGGAATGCACAGTCAGTTGGACCGGCGCAGCGGGCACCCGCTCCGGCATGGGTTTTGTCGCCGAAACCGGCAGTGGCCATACTTTGACCATGGACGGCGCACCTGATAGCGCCAAGCCCGAAAACGGTGGCCAAAACTTGGCTCCACGCCCGATGGAAACCTTGCTGGCCGGTACCGGCGGCTGTACCGCCTACGACGTGGTGCTGATTTTGAAGCGCGGCCGCCACGACGTGCGCGGCTGCTCGGTCAAGCTGGCCGCTGACCGTGCCGAAGTCGATCCCAAGGTGTTCACCAAGATCAATATGCACTTCACCGTGACCGGCAAGGGCATTCCCGCTGCAGCGGTAGAGCGCGCTATCGCCATGAGCCACGACAAATACTGCTCGGCCACCATCATGTTGGGCAAGACAGCGGAGATCGCCACCAGTTTTGATTTGGTAGAGGTTGCTTAAACCCGGTGCGCTACCGTGGTCATCACCTTGGCGGCCAGGGTCATCAGGGTTTTGACGGGCGCGGGTAGTTCCAGTGCACCGGCCTGGCGGGCTTGCTGGGCGTGTTGCTCTTCATCGCTTTTCATCTGCGCCACGATGGCTTTGGACGCATGGTCGTTGGCCGGCAGTCGCTCCAGGTGGCTTTGCAGATGGGCTGCGACCTGGTTTTCGGTCTCCACCACAAACCCCAGGCTCCAGCGGTCGCCACCGACTTGACCGGCCACGGCACCCAGGGCAAAAGCTCCGGCGTACCACAGCGGGTTCAGCAGGCTAGGGCGGTCACCCAGGGCATCCAGCCGCTGCTTCGTCCAGGCCAGGTGGTCGCTTTCTTCGGCGGCGGCGTGCAGAAAATGCTGGCGCAGCGTTGGGCTACGGGTCACCATGGCCTGCGCGGTGTACAAGGCCTGTGCGCACACTTCTCCGACGTGGTTGACACGCATCAGCGCGCCAGCGGCGGTTTTTTCGGCCTGGCTCAAGTCCGTTACCTGCTCGGCAAGGGTGGGGCAGCTTTGGCTGGCGCGGGGGGGCGTGAACAGGGTGCGCAGCGCGCTATCTGCCGCACGGCAGAGCTGGTCAACGGACGGGAGGATGGGCAGCGGCATACGGTGCATTCGGTTTAAATACAAAGCAGCACTGTAAACGTACAAAAAAAATCCTCCCGAAGGAGGACTTTTTCAGAGATCGCCTTGGCAGCGAGGATCAGAACCGGTGGCGGATGCCGAACATCACGTTGGTCGAATCCGCGCCTGCTGCAGACGTCACGCCGCCCAGAAAGCCGTTGCCGCCGACCGACAGTTGCGACGTATTTTTGTTGTTCACGCGGGTCAGTACGGCGTTCAAATCGGTGCGCTTGGACAGTGCGTAGCTGTACGCCACGCCGTAAGAAGCACGGTCTGCATTGGATGCCGTCTTGTCGTTCATGGCGTTGTAGGCCACGGTCACGGTGTTGGCCCCCATGTTCATGCGGTAGCCGATGTGGAACAGCGTGGAGTCTTGCTTCAGCGCGGTGGTGAAGGCGTTTTGAATAGCCACTGCGGTAGCTGTGCCGCCCAACAGGGTTGAAATCCCGGACACGTTGGCTGGATTGTCATCTTTGATTTTGACGAACATCGTGCTCAAAGTGCCTGGGCCGAGGTCGGCCGACGCACCCAGAATGGCGTTGGTCAGAGACTTCTGGCCCACTTCGTTCTTTTGCGTGTTGTATCCGCCACCCACGGAGAAGCCTGCGCCCTTGTAAATGACCATGGTGCCCAGCAAGCGGTTGGCCGAGTTGTTGCCAGCTACTTCACCCATGGCGTACATCACAGTCGCTGTTACGCCACCGGTCTGGATGCCGTACTGCAGAGAGTTACTGGTCCGAATGGTGAACGACGCTGGCACTGACACCAGTTGGCCCGCAGCCAGGCTGGACTCGGTGTGCATGGAGTCAAAAGCACCTTGCGCCAAGTAGCCTGGCGTGTACTGGCGACCCGCCGTAATGGCGCCTACTGGAGTGACCAAGCCCACGTAGGCTTGGCGGTCGAACAGATTTTTCTCAAGATTGACGCCCAGTGTCGAACCCAAATTGGCTGCAACTGCCGTGACGGCTCCTTGTACTTGCGCTGCTTGTTGTGCAGTCATGAGCGGGCTGATTAGTCCCATTTGTGAAGCTGTATTCAAACGGTCTGGCACTTGTGATGCAGAAGCTGGGCGGTTGCTCACCGAACCCGTATCCAACTCCACCCGGCTTTCCAGTACGAAAATGGCACGCATTCCGCCACCCAGGTCTTCGTTGCCTTTCATGCCCCAGCGCGTACCTTCCATGTTGCCGCTGGTCAACTGCGTGACCGAGCCTTGCTTCAGACCGGTTACATAGTTGATACCTGCATCGGCTAAACCATACAGCGTGACGCTGGTGGGTGGGGTCGCGGTTTGCGCCATGGCCGTGGTGGTGATGCAAGCCAGTGCTGCTGCGCAAGCCAAAGTCGATTTCTTCATAAATGGTCCTAAGTTGTTCTCAAATGCGCACAACCGATGCAGTCGGCGCTTAGGGGGAGGGTTTGCGTACCAGTGGCACAGGCTAAGTATGGTGCCAAGCCAAGTGTGAATGTCGGTCGCGTGGGCGACTTTTTTTACAAGGGGAAACCCTTTGTGTTTACGTCCGCGTAAGTAAATTTGCGTACGCTTCACACGGGGAACAGCCTGAGAACATATTTTTACGTTGTTTAAATTCCACAAGCGCGGAGTTTTTTGCCCCGGTGTCATCTACATCGCCAGATACGTCTGTTGTAATCCCGTCAGCTTCTGAAACAAGGAGTGGTGTTGAGGTGGCAGCTAGGCTGTGCGCCCGACTTCTTTCAATCTTTGGAGATATTTGAATGAAAAAATCCCTGATCGCCTTGGCTGTTATCGCCGCTTCCGGCGCCGCCATGGCCCAGTCTTCCGTGACTCTGTACGGCATCGTTGACTCTTTTGTGGGTCAAACCTCCTCCAAAACCGACAGCACCGTGCCAGCATCCGTGAAAGCCAAGCTGAGCCAAACCGTTGTGAACGGTAGCGGCCTGAGCAGCTCGCGTTGGGGCATGAAGGGTCGTGAAGACCTGGGCGGCGGCTTGGCTGCTGTGTTCACCTTGGAAAGCGGTTTCAGCATTGACTCCGGTGCCAATGCCAACAACGGCGGTACTTCCGGTGCTAACGCTACCAACATCTTGTTTGGTCGCCAGGCTTCCGTGGGCCTGAATGGTGGTTTCGGTGAAGTTCGTCTGGGCCGTGTGTACACCGCGTACGACAGCCTGCGCGCTGCAACCAACAACACCTGGGACTCCAACACTTTTGCTACCACCAGCAACCTGTGGAACAAGACCGGCGTTGCTGACTACAGCAACCGCATCAACAATGCCATCTCTTACGTTTCGCCTACCTTCGCTGGTGTGAGCGGCGCTGTGGTGTACGGCATGGGTGAAGACAAGATTGCTGCCACGGCTACGACGCCTGCCGTCGCTGCGTCGAACGGTGTTAGCTTGCACATCAAGTACGCAAACGGCCCTCTGCTGGTTGGTTACGCTTTCCAGCGTGAAAAAGAAAACGCTGCTGGCGTTAGCTTGTTCAACTACGCAACTGTTGCCTCTACGTCTACCGGTTCGACGATTGCTGATACCCGCAAGTACAACTTGCTGGCAGCTTCGTATGACTTCGGCATGGTCAAGCTGGTTGGCGGCTACAACGAAGCCAAGAACACTGCTTTGAAAGACAAAGAGTACCAATTGGGCCTGAGCATGCCATTTGGCGCTGCTGCAGTGGCTGTTGGTTACACCCACTCGAAGAGCGACAGCCAGACCGCTGTTGTCAACTCCAACAAGGGTGACGGTTTCAGCTTGGCTGGTACCTATGATCTGTCCAAGCGCACGACCTTGTACGCTGGCCTGACCAGCGTCAAGTACGAAACCGCTAACCACGCTACCACCACCAAGGCTACTGTGATTGGTACCGGCCTGCGTCACGCATTCTGATGTAACGCCAGCCTGAACAGGCTGGCTTAAGTCAAGAATCCAAAAAGCCGCTGGGTGCGAACCCAGCGGCTTTTTTCATGGCTGCGGCTCGGACGGTTCCAGCCGTTTCTTATTCTTCCGCCCGTCCTTTTTCGCCTGCCGCGCGGCATCCGCCGCTTGTCCCACCGCCAGCCACTGGGCAAATTCGTTCGGTGTTTCCAGGGTGATGCGGCCCAGGGTGGCGGAGCGGAATTCGGTGAGGATGATCTCTGCCGCTTTCTGCAGATTGACCTTGCCCTTGCCCAGCAGGCCGCCGCGTTTGCGGGCGATCTCGGTCAGCACCGCCACGTCGGTCAGACCCAAAATCGGGTCTAACTTGTAGCGCGCTTCGACCTGCCCGGCATAGTGTTCTTGCAGCACCAGCAGCAGCTCCAGCGCAACCTCTTCCTCGTCATAGGCGTTGCGGCCGATGGAGCCTGCGGCGGCCAGGTGGTAGCCGCTTTGCTCGACGATGATGCGCGGCCACAGCATGCCGGGGGTGTCGTAGGCGTAGAAGTCGTCGGCCATGACGATGCGCTGCTCCAGCTTGGTGATGCCTGCCTCGTCGCCGGTTTTGGCGGCGCGCTTGCCTTTGAGCGTATTGATCAGTGTCGATTTACCCACGTTGGGCACGCCGCAGATCAGCACCCGCATCGGCTTGACCATACCGCCGCGCAGCGGGGCCAGAGCCCGGCAGGCGGGGATCAGGCGCTGGGCGGGCGTCACTTCGCTGGCGTCCAGTGCGATGGCGCGGGTGCCGGGCAGCGCGTTGTAGTGGTCCAGCCACAGTGCGGTGCGAGCCGGGTCGGCGATGTCCTGCTTGTTCAGTACCTTCAGCGTGGGCGTGCTGCCAATCAGCTCGGCAAGCATCGGATTGGCGCTGGAACCGGGCAGGCGCGCGTCCAGCAGCTCGATCACCACGTCGGTTTCTTTCAGCCGCTCGGTAATCGCTTTTTTGGTCAGATGCATGTGACCGGGAAACCATTGGATGGCCATGTTTTTTATCTTTCTAGGTTGGGGCGCCAAAGTACATCCGATCCAACGCCATGGCGGAGGGGCGCGATCTTTGGAAAAGGTACTGGAGATGCCGTTCAAGGCGTGCGGATGGGACCCGTGCGCGGTAGGCTTGATCGTAACCGCCGCTGGGGTGGGTCACTGCTGCACGGCACTGCGCCAGCGTGGCCGGTGGGTGGCACGCCCCAGCGTCCTCTTGCCGAGTGGGCGGGGTGCTGCGCAAGCCAGATGTTTCTTGCTATATATTAGATAGCTGTTGGCGCACGTGTACTGTGCGCTAGCGGCCTAGAAAGTATGTAATCCGGGTTCGCTGGGGCCGAATTTCGCTTCGATGCCGAAAGTCCGACAGGCTGCTAGCGGAAAAGCTGGCCGTTGGCCATACGGATCCGCTCGCCGATGCGCAAGTCAGATTGCGTGGGCACGCTGAAGTAGCGCACCGAGCCGTCGTCGGCCTGCACGGTGACGCGCAGCGACTCGTGCACCTGTCCCCGTTGCTGGTTGCCTTCAATGGCATTGCCCGCGATGGCCCCGCCCAGGCCGCCCAGCATGGTGGCGGCACTTTTGCCAAAGCCGCCGCCGATCTGGTGTCCCAGCACGGCACCGGCGATGCCGCCGATCACCGCGCCTGCGCCGCTGGGCTGGGCGCGGTCCTCGGTGCGGACCAGTTCGATTTGTGCGATCCGCCCGGCCTCCATGCGCTGCACCTGCTGCATTTGTTGCACCTGTGGTGCGGGTTGCATGACGGTGATCGGCTGGCCCGGTGCGCGGTAGGGCGCGACCACGCAGGCGCTGAGGCTGCTGGCAAGCAGCACAAGGGTGGCAGAGGTGGTGAAGCGCATGGGAATGGTCCTGAAAAAAGTGTTTACTACAGAATGACGTTTCAGCCCGTGCATGGTTGACAAGGGTGTGTGGCAATGGTTCCAGCGGCGTGTTAACCGGGGGTAAAGCCCTGACAATCAAAGACTGCGCGGCCTGCCTGCGCAGCCCTGCTTACCTCCCCCTGCCTCCTTTTTAGCACCCGCCGCGCCCGTGGCCGGTGGCCCCTGCCGTGAACTTCAAAAACTTTATCAAAACCATTCCCTACCTGGCCTGGGTGGTGATCTACACCGCGTTTTGCGCTGGCGTGTTTGCCGCCATTCTGGGCGCGGTCACGCCCGAGCTGCGTGAGGAGCTGGACAACTACCAGCAGATGGGTGTGTTGATGATGGTCTGGTCGGCCGGTGGCGTGCTGGGCGCGCTACAGGGCGGGCGCATGGCGCAGCGCTATGCGCCCCGGCCATTGTTTCTGGGTTATACGGTGATGTGCCTGGTGTCGATTGCGCTGATCGTGCTGTCGCCCAACTTTGCCACGCTGCTGGCGGGCTTCTTCCTGGTAGCGCTGTGCGAGACGGCGCTGTTCACCCTGGCGCACAGCATTCTGGCCGACGTGAGCCCGCATGCCGACGTGCGGGCCCGCATGCTGAGCATGGTGGACGTGGCCTTCAGCCTGGGCAATCTGGTGTCGCCGCTGCTGGTGATTGGCGTACAGGAATTCAATAGCAATTGGCGCACGCCGTACGCCCTGTACCTGCTGCCTGCGCTGCTGGTGCTGGTGCTGTTCTGGCCGCGCCAGCACTTTCAAAACTTGACCCAACCCCATCACGAGGATGCACCCCGCGTCAGCATGGGCTACCTGCAGCTGCTGCGCAACCCGGTGGTGTTCTGGGTGGTGCTAGGCGGGGTCATGAGCGGG
>CANFZJ010000144.1 GCA_947451445.1 Comamonadaceae bacterium | reverse complement strand
GCAGGCGGCAAAAACTACATTACCCCGCAGGGCTACGCCCGTCTGCGCGCCGAGTTCACCGCGCTGCTGGAAACCGAGCGGCCCAAGATCGTAGATGCCGTCTACTGGGCAGCCAGCAATGGCGACCGGTCAGAAAATGGCGACTACCTGTACGGTAAGAAGCGCCTGCGTGAGATCGACCGCCGCATCCGCTTTCTCACCAAGCGTCTGGAAATCGCTCTGGTGGTGGACCCGACGGTGCATTTCGGTAACGACCAGGTGTATTTTGGCGCTACGGTGGTCTACGCCGATGCAGCGGGGGATGAGCGCACGGTCACTGTTTGTGGCATTGACGAGGCCGATACTGCGCAGGGCCAGGTGAGCTGGGTGGCACCGATTGCCCGGGCCTTGCTCAAGGCCCGGGTGGGCGACGTGGTGCGCTTGCAGTCGCCGGTGGGCTGGCAGGACGTTGAAGTCCTGCAGGTGGATTACCCGAAGCCCGCGTCTTAAGACGCGGGCATGGCCCGCACCGCCCGCAGCACCGCGGGTGTGCGTTTCAGGTGGCGCAGTGCCACCTCCAAATGTGCATGGTCGCGCACGGCAATCAAAAAGCGCATGTCGGTGGCATCTTGTTCACCTTCTTGGCCCATGTCCACGTGGGTGATGTCCACCTCGGCGGCGGACAACGCCGCTGCGGCTTTGGCCAGCACGCCTTTGCTGTTTTTGACGGTGACGACCACGCCGGTTTCAAACAGGCGCACCGGCTCGTCGGCCCAGTCCACGGCAATGAAGCGTTCGCTGTCTTTGTATTGCAGGCGCTTGGCCACTGCGCAGTCGGCGGTGTGCACCACCAGGCCTTCGCCGCGCCCCAGGTAGCCCACAATCGCCTCGCCGGGAATCGGGCGGCAGCAGCGGGCAAACTGCACCGAGGTGTTTTCGCTGCCGTCCAGCAGCACAGCGCCTTGCGACAGACGCTCGTGGGAGGAGTACCGTTCGCGGGTCAGCAGCAGTGCGTCGGGGCGTTCACCGACCTCCGTCAGCAGCAGCACCAGGCGCTTGGCAACAATGCTGGCGACGCGCTTGCCCAGGCTGACGTCGGTCAGCAGTTCGGCGCGGGTGCGGTTACCGGTAAAGCGCAGCAGCTTGTCCCAGATGGGCTGGCTTTGGGGGTCTTCGTCATCGGGCAAGCGTTCCAGACCTTCGGCCCGCAGCGCCTGGGTCAGCAGCTTTTCACCCATGCTTTCGGACTCGGTTTGCGCCATGCTTTTCAGATGGTGGCGGATCTTGGAGCGTGCCCGGCCGGTGCGCACAAAGCCCAGCCAGGCCGGGTTCGGTGCCGACACCGGGGCGGTGATGACTTCGATGATGTCGCCATTGCGCAGCTCGGTGCGTAGCGGTATCTGTTCGCCATTGATCTTGGCCGCCACCGTCCGGTCGCCCACATTGCTGTGGATGGCGTAGGCAAAGTCCACCACCGTAGCCCCGCGCGGCATGGCCATGATCTGGCCCTTGGGGGTGAATACATACACCGCATCGGGAAACAGATCGACCTTGACGTGGTCCCAAAACTCGGCTGCATCGCGGGTTTCGTCCTGGATGTCGAGTAGCGATTGCAGCCATTTGGTGCCCAGGCGGTCGGCGGTGGCGCTATCTGCGTCATTCGATTTGTACAGCCAATGGGCCGCGACGCCGGACTCCGCCACCAGGTGCATGGCCTCGGTGCGCATCTGAAATTCGATGTTCACACTGGACGGGCCGACCAGCGTGGTGTGCAGCGACTGGTAGCCGTTGAGCTTGGCAATCGCAATGTGGTCTTTGAATTTGCCCGGTACCGGCTTGTACAGCTGGTGCAGCACGCCCAGGGCGGTGTAGCAGTCGGTCACGCTGGTGACGATGACCCGAAAGCCGTAAATGTCGGTTACCTGGGCAAAGGTGAGGTGCTTGTCGTCCATCTTTTGGTAGATGGAGTAGAGTGTTTTTTCACGCCCGGCAATGCGTACCGAAAAGGCTGTTTGTGCAAACGCAGCCTCGACTTCTTGCTGCACTTTTTGTACTAGGTCGCGGCGACGGTTGCGGGCCTTGGTGACGGCTTTGGCCAGGATGGCGTAGCGCCAGGGCCGCAGGTGGCGAAACGACAAGTCTTGTAGTTCGCGGTAGGTCTGGTTCAGCCCCAGGCGGTGGGCGATAGGGGCGTAAATGTCCAGCGTTTCGGATGCAATCCGGGCCCATTTGGAGCGCGGCATGTCGCCCATGGTGCGCATATTGTGGGTGCGGTCGGCCAGTTTGATCAAAATCACCCGCACGTCGCGGGCCATGGCCAGCAGCATTTTGCGGAACGACTCGGCCTGGTTTTCTTCGCGGGTGTTGAACTGCAGCTTGTCCAGCTTGGTCAGCCCATCGACCAGCTCGGCCACGGGTGCGCCAAAGCGCTCGATCAGCTCCACCTTGGTCACGCCGCAGTCTTCCATGGCGTCGTGCAGCAAAGCGGCCATCAGGGCCTGGGCATCCAGCTTCCAGGACGCGCACATGGCGGTAACGGCGATGGGGTGGGTGATGTAGGGTTCACCGCTGTTGCGCATTTGCCCCAGGTGGGCCTCGTCGGCAAAACGGTAGGCTTGCCGCACCTGTTCTACGCTGGCCGCGTCTAGATAGTCCAAATTGGCCGTCAATGCGGCAAAACTGGCGGCGGCGGCATTGGCCGCTGCGGGATGGGGCTTGTGCCCGCCTTTTTTGGGGTGGGGCGGGGGAACGGGAGGGGGCATGTCACTCATGGCTTGAATATAGGGCACTTCTATAAATCCAATCTTCGGGCGCATAGCTTCGTTGCGCGGTACTCGAAATCCTCATGCACCGAAGTGCATTCCGGTGTTCTGCGTTCCGGGCGCCTCGCTCTGCATCCCGAAAATTGAATTTCTAGAAGCACCCTATAGCGTGGCCGTTACCGTTCCTGGCGGGGCAATAAAAAAGGCACCGCAATGCGGTGCCTTTCGGGGGTGTCCGTCTGTAAAGATCAGTTGGGCACTTTTTTGAGCATTTCCAGGCCGACTTTACCGGCAGCAATTTCACGCAGCGCGGTCACGACGGGCTTGTTCTTGCTTTCGATCTTGGGGGCGTGGCCCTGGCTCAACATGCGGGCCCGGTACGTGGCGGCCAGCACCAGCTGGAAACGGTTAGGGATTTGCGCCAGGCAATCTTCGACGGTGATACGGGCCATGATCTTCTTTCGGAAAACTAAACAATGTTCAGGGATTTGAAGGTGTCGGCTCGGGCGCGGCGTTGGGCCGCAAATTTGAGCCGCTGGGCGTGCACGATGGTTTTCATGTCGAAAACAGCCCGGTCAAATAGCTCGTTGATTATAACGAAGTCGAATTTATGGGCTTGTGCCATCTCCACGGCGGCATTGGCCAGACGCAATTCGATCACCTCGGCGGCGTCTTCGCCACGCCGCTCCAACCGCGAACGCAGCTCATCCCAGCTCGGTGGCAGGATGAAGATCAGAACTGCATTGGCAAACACCTGCTTGATCTGGATCGCGCCCTGAAAGTCGATTTCCAGTACCACATCTGCGCCCTGGGCCATGCGTTCTTCAATGGCTTTTTTGGAGGTGCCGTAGCGGTTGCCATGGACTTCTGCCCATTCCACAAAGGCGTTGCCCGCCACCATGGCGTCAAATTCTGACTGTGACGCGAAGAAGTAATCCCGGCCGTGTTTTTCTTGGCCACGCGGGTCCCGGGTGGTGTGCGACACCGAGGCTTGTACTTTGGCGTCCAGCTCCATCAGCGCTTTCACCAGGCTGGACTTGCCAGCCCCGCTGGGGGCTGCAACCACAATCAAATTTCCGGGGTAGTCCATGGTAGGTTTTTTGCGCAGATAAACAGGCGGCTATTTTAGTGAGTCTGATCGCTGACAATACCGGGTATGAACTGGTTAAACGATGTGAAATGGGACGCCCAAGGGCTGGTCCCGGTGATTGCGCAAGAGGCCAGCAGCGGCGACGTGCTGATGTTTGCCTGGATGAACCGCGAAGCGCTGGAGCAAACGGCAGCCTTGGGGCGCGCCGTGTACTTCAGCCGCTCGCGCAACCGGCTGTGGTTCAAGGGCGAAGAGTCTGGCCATGTGCAAACCGTGCATGAGATCCGGCTGGACTGTGACAACGACGTGGTGCTGCTCAAAGTGACACAGCTGGGCCATAGTCCCGGCATTGCCTGCCACACCGGTCGCCACAGCTGCTTTTATAGTGTGCTGGGCCAGGACGGTAGCGGTGAAAAGACCTGGAAAGCCACCGACCCGGTCTTGAAAGACCCTGAATCCATCTACAAATAACGGCTATGACCTCTAACGACTCCCTGGCCCGGCTGGCGGCCACGATTGAAACCCGCAAGGCCGTGAATGGCGGCGATCCGGCTGCCAGCTATGTGGCCCGTCTGCTGCACAAGGGGCCAGACGCCTTTCTGAAAAAAATCGGCGAAGAAGCCACCGAGGCGGTGATGGCCGCTAAAGATGCCGAATATGGCGGCAACACCCCCGAGCTGCAGTCCAAACTGGTGGGGGAAGTGGCGGATTTGTGGTTCCACTCGATGATTGCACTGGCGCACTTTGGACTCAGCCCGGCCGACGTGATCCAAGAGCTGGAGCGCCGTGCAGGTACCAGTGGCATCGAAGAAAAAGCCCTGCGCAAGGTACTGGCCCGCGAGGCCGAAACACCATGAACGATGTGATTGATGTTCGCGCCATCGACAGCGAAAAGGCCCAGGAGCTGAAAACCGTAGGCTGGGTCAGCTATCTGCTGCACCTGATTGTCGCGGTGGGGGCGGTCGTGCCTGGCGCGCAACCTGGCGCGGTGTTGCTGATCGTCGCACTGGTGATCGACCTGGTGAAAAAGAGCGAAGCCGAAGGTACCTGGCAGGCCAGCCATTTCTCCTGGCGTATCCGCTCTGTGCTGTGGGCAGGGGTACTGTATGTGCTGACCGTGCCACTGTTCTTTCTGTTTTATCTGCCGGGCTGGATCGCCTGGGGCCTGATTTCACTGTGGTTCTTGTACCGCATCGTGCGTGGCATGGTGGCCATGAACGCCAGCCAAGCGGTGGGAGATGCTGCATGACCGCACACGACCCTCACTGCCTGTTTTGCAAGATCATTGCGGGCCAGATTCCGTCCAAAAAAGTCTATGAAGACGAAGATATCTTCGCCTTCCATGACATCCACCCCTGGGCACCGGTGCATTTCTTGGTGGTGCCGAAGCAGCACATCGCGTCCATGGCGCAGTTGCAGCCGGAACACGCTGACTTGGTCGGACGCATGATGGTGCTGGCCCCCCAGCTGGCCGCGCAAGAGGGCTGCAGGCCGTATCCACAGGGTGGTTTTCGCGTGATTGCCAACACGGGTGACGATGGCGGGCAAGAGGTACACCATCTGCACTTTCATGTGATCGGCGGGCCGCGCCCCTGGCTCAAAGGTTAAGGGATTCGTGGTGACACGGTCGGTCGTGTCATTCCTGCCGACTAAAATCCGATTAACCAGGATTGATGCAGCGCCTGCCAGTCGGTGCTGCGTAAGTTCTATCCAACTTTCTTAGGAGTATTCCATGGGTTCTTTTTCCATTTGGCACTGGTTGATCGTGCTGCTGATCGTGGTGATGGTGTTTGGTACCAAGAAGCTGAAGAACATGGGCAGTGACCTGGGTGGCGCAGTCAAGGGCTTCAAAGATGGCATGAAAGACGGCGCTGCCGACGCCGACAAGCCAGCCGAGCAGGTGGCCAACGCCGCTGCTGCTGCGCAAAAGACCACCATCGACGTAGAAGCCAAGACCAAGTCCTAAAGCGATATAGCGGCCCATGATTGATCTTGGCATTTCCAAAATGGCGCTGATCGGCGCGGTGGCGTTGATCGTCATCGGGCCGGAAAAGCTGCCGCGCGTGGCGCGCACCGTGGGCACTTTGCTGGGCAAGGCGCAGCGTTATGTGGCCGACGTGAAGGCCGAGGTCAGCCGGTCCATGGACCTGGACGAGCTCAAGAAGATGAAGGACACGGTGGAGGGTGCGGCGCGCGACGTGCACCAGTCCATCCAGACCAACGCCAGCGATTTTGAGAAGCAGTGGTCCGACGATGGCAGCAGCTTGGCCACCCCGGACAGCTTTGAGCAGTTTCCCGAGTACAAAGCCCCGCACAAACGCTGGCGGCTCAAGCAGGGCGCCACACCGCAGTGGTACAAGGCCCGCGCGGGCGTCCGTACCAAAGCCCTGTCCGGCGCAGCCCGGGTGGCCCGCTTTCGGCCCCAAAAAATCACCTAACTTTCATTTTGCAGCCGTCTGGCTGCGCTGTTTGCTGGGTTTTGACCCCCCACGAGCTTTCATGGCTTCGACGGCGAAGCCGACCCGAAGCATGCAAGTTATTTCACGGTAATACCCACCATGTCCGATTCCCCGAACAAGCCAGACGACGAACTAGCCGGTACCGAGCAGCCCTTTGTGCAGCACCTGGTGGAGCTGCGCGACCGGCTGATGAAGGCGCTGATCGCGGTGGCCGTCGCGGCCGCGGTGCTGTCCTTGTTTCCCGGCCCGGCCAAGCTGTACGATCTGCTGGCATCGCCGCTGGTTGCCACCTTGCCCAAGGGCAGCTCGCTGATCGCCACCTCGGTGATTTCGCCGTTTTTGGTGCCGCTGCAAGTGATGTTCATGGCCGCCTTCATGCTGGCGTTGCCGGTGGTGCTGTGGCAGGTGTGGGCCTTTGTGGCACCTGGCCTGTATTCGCACGAGAAAAAGCTGGTGCTGCCGCTGGTGGTGTCCAGCACCGTGCTGTTTTTTATCGGGGTGGCGTTTTGCTACTTTTTTGTGTTCGGCCAGGTGTTCAAGTTCATCCAGAACTTCGCCCCGGAAAGCATCAAGGCCACGCCCGACATCGAGGCCTACCTGAGCTTTGTGCTGACCATGTTTCTGGCCTTTGGGCTGGCTTTTGAGGTGCCCATCGTGGTGGTGGTGCTGGCCCGCATGGGCCTGGTCAGCATCGACAAGCTGAAGGCCTTTCGCGGTTACTTCGTGGTGCTGGCCTTTATCGTCGCCGCCATCGTCACTCCGCCGGATGTGGTGTCACAGTTGGCGCTGGCCATTCCGATGTGCCTGCTGTACGAGGTGGGCATCTGGGCGGCGCAGATTTTCATCAAACACACCCAGGCTCCCGACGAAGACGCGGCCCCCGCAGAATCTTAATGAAATAGGCCGCTAGCGCAATTAGAACGTGCGCTGGTAGCTATTTAATTTATAGCGAATTAGCGCACGACCTGTGCGGGCTTGGGCCGCAGCCCGGGCGTCACTTGCAAGGCCAGTTGCTTGTCTTGCCGCAGCACATCGAAGGTGGCCGCCGTGCCGGGTTTGAGCATGGCCACGCTGGTCAGCAGCTCGGCCACATTGCCCACCGGCTTGCTGGCTACGCCTACCACCACATCGCCGGGCCGCACGCCGCCCTGGGCGGCTGGGCCGTTTTGCAGCACCCCGGTGATGACCACGCCGTGCTCGGCCTTCACGCCGAAGGTCTCGGCCAGCTCGGGGGACAGGTCGCTGGGCTCCACGCCGATCCAGCCGCGCCGCACCTGGCCTTCGCTGACGATGCCTTCCAGCACCTGCTTGGCGGTGGACACCGGAATGGCAAAACCAATGCCCATGCTGCCCCCTGAACGTGAATAAATAGCGGTGTTGATGCCCAGCAGGTTGCCGTTCAGGTCCACCAGCGCGCCACCCGAATTGCCGGGGTTGATGGCCGCATCGGTCTGGATGAAGTTTTCAAACGTGTTGATGCCCAGCTGGTTGCGGCCCAGCGCGCTGACGATGCCGCTGG
>CANFZJ010000143.1 GCA_947451445.1 Comamonadaceae bacterium | reverse complement strand
TGCGCAGCATGCCGGTTTGCATGCTGCGCGGGTCCAGGCGGGCCAGCAGGCGTTTGGCCTCTTGTAGCCGCGCCGGGCTGGTGCTGCTGGATGGCTGCAGCAGCGGCTGCGTGTCAATGGCCTGGGACGCTGCCCACAGCAGGGCCAGCGGGATGGCCAGCAACAGCAGCAGCGCCAGCGCGCCCAGGGTGCGTCCGATCCACTTCATGCCTTGGCTGCCTTGGCGGCTTTGGTTACTTTGGTTACTTTGGGTGCGGCCTTGACCAGGTTGCAGTGCAGCCGCAGCGCGGTCATGGCTTCATGCAGGCGGGTGTCGCGTTCGTCTTTCAGGTCGCGTTCGGTCTCGGCCACAAAGGCGGTCCACAGCGTTTGGTAGTCGTTGTGGTGCTCGTGCGGGGCGTATTCACGGATGAAGTCGCTGGCCAGCTGCGGGTTGTAACTGCCTTTGCGGATTTTGCGCACCAGGCTGGCGGCGGCGGTCTCGGTCAGCGTGGTTTTGCGCGTGGTGCCGGTGGCGATGCACAAAAACAGGGTGATCAGCGAGCTGTCGTCGGTATGGCGCTGGGTCAGCTTGAGCCACTGGTCGGAGATAGCGCGGTCGAGTGCGCTGATGTCTTCCACCCCGTCGTCGTCCAGCCAGTAGTAACGGCCCAAAAAGTTGAGCGACTGGATGAACAGCTTGCGCGGTTTGACGCTGGTGTCCAGTATTTTGGGCAAGTCCTGCTCCACCATGTTCTGCAGCGCCGCCTGCAGCACTGGGCGGAACTCGGCGGGCGTGCCCTTGGGCAGGCCCAGCAGCAGCTTTTTACCGGCCTGCACCTGCTTGCGCAGCTGGTTCACAGCGGTTTCAAACTGGGCCCAGGTGGGCATCAGGCTCATCCCAGCGGCGTGGGCCAGCAGGGCGGTGCGGATGACGGCATCGGTGTCGGTGTCCGCCGCCTGCAGCTCGCGCCGGGCTACGCCTAACTTTTGGGCGACCCAGAAGGCGGCCTCCAGGCGGGTTTGCACCTCGCTGCGCAGGGCTAGTTCGCGCTGGTATTCGGGCAAGGTTTTCAGCGTCCAGCGGGCCAGCACTGGGATCAGTTCGTCGCGGAAACCCGCCGTGTCCACCATGCCGAAGTGGCTGTTGTCGGGCATGGACAGCAGGGCTTTGAGCATTTCAGACCCGGCCTTGCTGCGTGACAGCAGGCTGTTGTCGCGCAGCAGCGCCGCCGCCTGGTGCAGGTCGCCCTCGCTGTCTTGCTCCAGGTGCAGGCTGATGAGGTTGACGATGCGCTCGCGCGACTTTTCCAGCTCGGGGCGTAAAAACTCGGTGCCAAAGTAGCGCGCAATCTGCACCATGCCTTTGGGCGCGTCGGTACGGATGGCGGCGAGCTTGGCGTCGTCGATCAGGCCGTGGTGCAGGCCGTAGCGCAGCGCTTTTTCAAAAAACGGCCGGTGGTCGTAGACGGAGATGCTGGCTTCTTGCATGGCTGTTGGTGTCTTGCTCCCTCTCCCGCGTGCGGGAGAGGGCTGGGGTGAGGGTGGTGTTTGCGTTCAAGGCCCCGGGGGAGCCCTCACCCCAACCCTCTCCCGGGGGGAGAGGGGGTAAGGCGGGGGCAGGTGGCTAGATGGCCGACTCTTCGTCGGGATCGACGGCACGTTTTTGCGAGCCTTCGCCTTCGCCGTGGGTTTCGCGGAACGCGGTGTGGCCGCCCTGGTGCAGGTGGTCGTCTTCTTCGCCTTCGTGCTCGGCGTCATAGGCGCGGACGCGGGCGCGCAGGATGACCATGGTCTCGATCAGGATGTCGGGGCACTCGGCGCGCAGCAGCCAGGTGAACTCCATCCAGTCGTGGTCGGCGATTTCGTCGCGTTCCACTTTGGACTCGTTGTACATGGTGGTGACCAAATCGGCCTCGGACAGCACGCCGCCTGTGTCTTCCGACGGCTCAAACGTGCCGCTGCGCAGATAGCTTTCGACCCGGCCCCAGTGGTCGGCCAGGTAGTCGGCCAGTGCGTCGCAGCCGCCTTCGCGTTCGCCAATGGCGCGCAAGAATTCGACCGGGTCGTTGTCTTCGCGGAAGATGACCGAGTTCATCATGCCGCGCAGGTGGGCGTGGGTCAGGTCTTTGTACTGCTTTTCGATCACCACGGCGCGGGAGAACTGCTCGGGCGTGACCAGCAGGTTCAGCACCGATTCTTTGGACGTGTCGTACTCGCGGATGACGGCCAGCAGGTCTTTGGGCGGCATTTGGTCCATGGCCAGCACCAGGGCCTGGTCGCCCTCGGCGTCGGCCAGTTCGACCAGTGCCGACTCGGCGCCCACGATGTCGCCGGCCTGGATCAGGCTGAGGGCTTTTACTACGGCGGGGTAGTGCATGGTTTAGCCTTTTTTGGGTTTGGCGTCGAAGCCCTGGTCTTCCATCCACGCATTGCCTGCGTCTTCGCGGTCCTGGGCTTCGCGTTCTTCGGGGTCGAGCTCTTCGTCGTCGTCTTCGGGCTCGTCCACGGCCGCACCCCGGTCATCGGCGCGGGTGTACAGGTATTCCAAGCAGGCGGCGGCGACCATGAAGATCTCGCCGGTGGGCTCGCGCAGCACGCGGGCTGCCAGTGGCACGGCCCAGGGGGCGAGGGCGATGGTTTGCGCCAGTTGGTCCCAGTCGGGGAACTCTTCGGGCTCCAGGGCGACCAGCAGGTCCATCGCCTTGGCGCTGGGGAAGCGAAAGCCCTGGTGAAAGGCCACGGCCAGCATTTCGGGGTTGTCGTCCATCATCACCACCAAAAAGTCGAGCTGGCTGCGCTTTTCTTTCAGGCGCTTGTCCAGCACGTTTTTGCCTTCGGAGTCGGACACCAGGTCGTCCATCTCGGCGTCGTAGCGGCGGGCATGGTCAGAGAAGTAGCGGGATAGTTTCATTGCAGGGCCTGATTCAGGTAGTTGTGCCAAATGTCAGTGGCGGTGGCCAGCGGGTCGTCCAGCAGGCCACGGCGGCGGTTGTCATCAAAAGTTTTGCGGCGGTCTTCGTCGGACAGCACTTCGTAGGCGCTTTGCACCGCGCGGAACAGCTGGGGCGCGTCCGGCGAGGTGTTGCGGTCCGGGTGGTATTGCGAGGCGCGTTGCCGAAAGGCCTTTTTGATGTCGGCCAGCGTGGCGGAACCCGGCAGGCCTAGCGCAGCGTAGTGGTCTTGCATGGTTGCTTGGAAATAGGCTTCACAAAAAAAGACAGCCCGTGGGCGGGGCTGGTAGGGCTAGATTTTACCCTCCGTGTCGCCACAGAGGATATGTATAAGAAATAGGCCGCTTGTGTAGGTGGAATGTGCGCGAGTAGCTATTGTTTGTGTAGCAACCCGGCGCCGCCGTCACAGCGGGTGCGCCACCAGCCTAAAGTCCGGGTCTTCGGCAAAGGTTTGCACGCTGAAGCCAAGGCTGCGCATCAGCTTGAGCATGCCGGGGTTGTTGGCCAGCACCAGGCCTTCGATGTGGCCCAAGCCCCTGTCGCGGGCCACGTCCATGATGCTCAGCATCAGGCGCGAGCCCAGGCCGCGGCCGCCAAAGTCGTCGGCCACCACCAGCGAGAACTCGGCGCTGGTACTGTCGGGGTTGGTGATGTAGCGCGACACACCGACGATGCGCTCGGTCTCGGCGATGTCGCCCGCTTCGGACACGCTGCGCTGCTTGACCACTGCCACCAGCGCCATTTCGCGGTCGTAGTCGATCAGCGCAAAGCGCGACAGCATGCTGGGCGGTAGCTCGGTCAGCATGGACACATAGCGGAAGTAACGGCTTTCGGCCGACAGGCCGCGCACCAGCGCCTGCAGCATCTCGGCGTCGTCGGGGCGGATGGGGCGCAGCGTGCATTCGCCGCCGCCGCGCAGCGGCCAGACCTGCTCAAAGCGGGCCGGGTAGGGCAGGATGGCCAGGTGGTGGTAGTCCTGGCTGCGGCTACTGCCCGTGGGGGCGGCGCTGTCGATCACGATGCGGGCGTCCACCGCTACCGCGCCGGAGGCGTCCACGATGATGGGGTTGATGTCCATCTCGCGCAGCTGGGGCAGGGCGCAGACCATTTCGGACACGCGCATCAGCACGCGCTCCAGGGCGTCCATGTCCACCGCGCTGGCACCGCGCCATTCGCCCAGGGTCTCGGCCACGCGGGCGCGGTCGATCAGGCTGCGCGCCAGGAACTGGTTTAGCGGGGGCAGCTCCATGGCGCGGTCGTTGATGAGTTCGATCATGGTGCCGCCCGCGCCAAAGGCGATTACCGGGCCGAACGGGGCGTCGGTGACCAGGCCGATGTAGATCTCGCGCCCGCGTTTGTGGCGTGCCATGTTCTGCACGGTGACGCCGTTAATACGGGCCTGCGGCATTTGCTGCGCCACCAGCTGCACCATGTCGTGGTAGGTGTCGCGCACGCCCACGGCGTTGACGATGTTTAGCGCCACGCCGTCTACGTCGGACTTGTGGCTGATGTCGGGCGAGTCGATCTTCAGCGCCACCGGGTAGCCCAGCTGGGTGGCGATCATCATGGCTTCATTGGCGCTGCGGGCCAGCACGGTGTGGGTTACCGGGATGTGGAAGGCGGCCAGCAGGGCCTTGGACTCCATCTCGGTCAGCACCTTGCGGCGCTCGGCCAGCACGCTTTCGATCAGCAGGCGTGCGCCCTCCACGTCGGGCTTGGCCAGGGCCGACAGCGGTGGCGGGGTTTGCTGCAGCAGCTGCTGGTTTTGGTAGAACGAGGCGATGTTGCCAAACGCGCCCACCGCCGCCTCGGGCGTGCGAAAGGTGGGGATGGCCGCCGCATTCAGCGCAGCCCGCGCCTCGCCCACCGAGGCGTCGCCCATCCAGCAGGTCAGCAGCGGCTTGGCCATGTGCGGCTGGTAGGCGGCCAGCGCGTGCGCCACGGCGGCGGCGTCGCAACCGGCCTTGGGTGAGTGGACCACCAGCACGCCGTCTATACCGGGGTCTTGGCTGGCGGCCTCGACGGCGGCGCGGTAATGCTCCGGGCTGGCTTCTTCGGACAGATCCACCAGGTCGGTCAGCGAGGCGTGTGCGGGCAGCAGCGGGCGCAGCGTGGCCTGGCTGGCGGTGCCCAGCAGGCCCAGCTGCAGGTCGATCTCACTGATCCAGTCGGCGGCCAGCACGCCCGGGCCGCCGCCGTTGGTGACGATGGCCAGGCGCTTGCCCACGGGCCGGTAGCGCGAGGCCAGGCATTTGGCGGCGGAGAACAGCTGCACAAACGAGCGCACCCGCACCGCACCGGCACGGCGCAGGGCGGCGTCAAACACGTCGTCGCTGCCGACGATGGCGCCCGAATGGGTTTGTGCCGCCTGGTTGCCCGCCGCCTTGCGCCCGGCCTTGAGCACCACCACCGGCTTGGCGTTGGCGGCGGCGCGTAGCGCACTCATGAAGCTGCGCGCGTTGGCGATGCCTTCCATGCAGACCACGATGCTGTGGGTCTGCGGGTCGGACGCGAGGAAGTCCAGCACCTGGGCAATGTCCACCGCCGTGTTCGGCCCCAGCGACACCACGGCGGAGAAGCCTACGCTGTTGTGGCGGGCCCAGTCCAGGATGGAGGCGGTCAGCGCGCCGGACTGCGATACCAGCGCCAGCGGCCCTGTGGCTGCCAATGCCCCGGCCACACTGGCGTTCAGCCCCAGTAGTGGCCGCTGAAAGCCCAGGCAATTCGGCCCCAGCAGGTGCATGCCGTGGCGGCGCGCCACCTGGTGCAGGCTGGCGGCCAGCGCCGCGGCTATGCCGCTGGAGACCACCACGGCGGCGCGGCATTTGATGCGCCCGGCCACCTCCAGCGCGGCGGCCACATCGTCCGGCGGTAGGGCGATGACGGCCAGGTCCGCCCGGGTTTGCGCTAGATCGGCCAGCGTGCCGCTGGTGTGGATGTCCAGAAAAGCCAGGCTACCGGCGAAGGGCTGCGCCTTGAGTGCTGCCACCAGTGCCTGGGCCTGGGGTGTTTGGCCTGCGCCCGCCGCGCCAGCGAAGACCACGGTGGATTGGGGCGAAAACAGCGGGCTGAGGTAGTGTTGGTCCATAACGCATTTTAGGCAAAAAGTGCCTCTGGCGCATATTCCATTTGCACGAGTAGCTATGTTTTGTATAGCAATCAGTCGATGACCAGGCGCTTGGCGGCGCGGTGCAAAAGCGACAGACTAATATTCGCCTAGTGCATCTTGTAAAGGACTCCCATGAAAGCCATTTGGAACGGCGCCGTGATCGCCGAAAGCGACGATATTGCCGTGGTGGAAGGCAACCACTACTTCCCGCTCACCGCGCTGAACCGCGACTTTGTCAGCTTCAGCAACCACAAAACCACCTGCGCCTGGAAGGGCCAGGCCAGCTACTTTTCGCTGCTGGTCAACGGTGAAATGAACACCGACGCCGCCTGGTACTACGCCAACCCGAAGATGGGCGCGGAAGAAGTGGCCGACCGGGTTGCCTTCTGGAAAGGCGTGAAGATCGAAGCATGAGCACGGTACAGCTAACCCCTCCATTCACCCCCGTCACCGCACTGGTGACCGTGCTGCACCAGCAGGCCTATGCCGCCGTCAGCCCCGCGTCCGTTGCGGAATTGGCCGGATGTACGCTGGCCGATCTGGATGCGTTGAACCCCAGTTGGAATGACCTGCCGCCCGACGAATACCTGAAAGACGGCGGCCGCTACCGGCGTCGCCGCCATTCCTGCTTTGTGCTGCAGGGCGACGATCTGCAGCAGGTGCCGCACCGCCCGCACTGGCAACCGGTGGAATACAACGCCCTGCACGGCGGTATGGAGCGCTGGTTTGCCCCTATGCTGCCCGACACGGTGGCCCACCCGGCCTGGTCGCAGCTGCTGCGGGCGCTGGGCCAGGTGTGCAGCACGCTCAAAGGGGGTGTGCCCACGCCTTGGTACGTGGAGGCCCACCAGTTCCGCATCGACACCACCGACGGCATTGGCCGCCCCACACCCGAAGGCGCGCACCGCGACGGCGTGGACTTTGTGGCCGTGGTGCTGGTGGCCCGGCACGGCATCAAGGGCGGCGAAACCCGTGTGTTTGAAGCAGATGGGCCGCACGGCCAGCGCTTCACCATGACCGTGCCCTGGACCTTGCTGCTGCTGGACGACGCCCGCGTGGTACACGAGTCCACCCCCATCCAGCCGCTGCAAGAGGGCGGTTACCGCGACACCTTGGTGCTGACCTTCCGCGCGGCCCAATTCCAGAGCAGCTGATCAGTGGTAGTCGTCTTCTCGTTGATGCCGCACCGCAGCGACCACCACGGTGGTGCTGTCGGTAATTTCAAACAGGGCGACGTAGCCGGTGTGGCCATACGGAATAACCAATTCGCGTAGAAACGGGCTTTGGGCCGCTTTGCGGCAAGTCCAGGGAGAGCTACGCAGGGTGGCTAGACCGTGGGTGATGGCAGTCAGGGCGCGTTCGGCCAGTGTTAAATCGCCGTCGCGTTCCAGTTCTCGTGCCAGTACAAAGTCAATAGGACTTACGCAGCGCCGCCCTGTGTCGCCCTCTGGGCGCACAGGGGACTTGCGTAAGTCCTGCTCAAACAGCCGTAGCAAGTCTTCTTCGGCTTGCAGCGTCAGCTTGACCTCGTACCTCATGCTTGGCTGGTTTTGACTTGCTTTTGTGCCACAGCCAAGCGCTGCTGCAGCTTGGCGACCACGGTGTCGGCGTCCACGTACTCGCCGCTACGTTTGGCGTCTTCTAGCGATGCAATGCCACGGGCCAAAAAAGCGGATTGGTTGCTGCGTTGTGCGACGGCCATCCGCACCGAGTTTTCGACGAACTCGGTCAGCGTTTCACCATCGGCCAAGAGCGACTCCACGACAGTGCGG
>CANFZJ010000142.1 GCA_947451445.1 Comamonadaceae bacterium | reverse complement strand
AGTGGCCTGCCTGATCGTCGACATCCGCATGGGCGGCATGACCGGGCTGGAGCTGCAAGACCGCCTGATAGAGCGCAAATCTCCCCTACCCATCGTCTTCATCACCGGCCACGGCGACGTGCCCATGGCAGTGGACACCATGAAAAAGGGCGCCATGGACTTCATCCAGAAGCCCTTCAAAGAAGGCGAACTGGTGGGTCTGGTGGAACGCATGCTGGAGCACGCCAAAGACGCCTTCACCGACCACCAGCAAGCCGCCAGCCGGGGCGTGCTGCTGTCCAAACTGACCTCGCGCGAAAGCCAGGTGCTGGAACGCATCGTCGCCGGTCGCCTGAACAAGCAAATCGCCGACGACCTGGGTATCAGCATCAAGACGGTGGAAGCGCACCGCGCCAACATCATGGAAAAACTGAACGCCAACACCGTGGCCGACCTGCTGAAAATTGCCCTGGGACAAGCTGCCCCCAAAACCTGACGCTACAAAATAAATAGCTACCAACGCCCGCTGCATCTGCGCCAGCGGGCGTTTTCATTTAAATCAGGACTTACGCAGCGCCCGCCTGAAGACCCGGGGGGTCGCCAGTCAGGCGCTGCGTGTAAGTCCTTAAACTTTCCGAACATGACTGCTCAACTGATCGACGGCAACGCCCTATCGCAAAAACTACGCCTGGACGTGGCAACCCGCACCACCGCACTCAAAGCCCGTGGCGTCACACCCGGCCTGGCCGTGGTACTGGTCGGCGACAGCCCGGCCAGCGCGGTGTACGTGCGCAACAAAGTCAAAGCCTGTGCCGATGCCGGACTGCATTCGGTGCTGGAAAAGTACGATGCCGATCTGACCGAAGCCGCTCTGCTGGCCCGCGTCGAAGCACTGAACAACGACCCCGCCATCCACGGCATCCTGGTACAACTGCCGCTGCCTGCGCACATCAACGCACAAAAAGTCATTGAAGCCATCTCGCCCGCCAAAGACGTGGACGGCTTTCACATCGCCAGCGCGGGCGCGCTGATGACCGGTGCCACCGGCTTCCTGCCCTGCACACCTTACGGCTGCATGCAGATGCTGGACAGCATTGGTTTCGACCTGCGCGGCAAGCACGCGGTGGTCATTGGCCGCAGCAATATCGTCGGCAAACCCATGGCCATGCTGCTGCTGCAAAAGAACGCCACCGTCACCATCTGCCACAGCGCTACGGCCAACCTCAAAGCCATGACCCTGCAGGCCGACGTCATCGTCGCTGCCGTGGGCAAGCGCAACGTGCTGACGGCCGATATGGTCAAACCCGGCGCGGTGGTGATCGACGTGGGCATGAACCGGGACGATGCCGGCAAGCTGTGCGGCGACGTGGACTTTGCGGGCGTCCAAACCGTCGCCAGCCATATCACCCCCGTGCCCGGCGGTGTCGGCCCCATGACCATTACCATGCTGCTGGTCAATACACTGGAAGCCGCCGAGCGCGCTGCGGCTTGACAGGACTTGCACAGCGCAAGTCCACTTGAATTTACCGGCCCCAACGCCACATCCACACCATGACCCATCCACTGCTCGACAATCCTTTGTTAAATTTTGGCGACCTGCCGCTGTTTGACCAGATCCAGCCCGAACACGTGGCCCCTGCGCTAGACCAGCTGCTGGCGCAGGCCAACGCGGCACTGGAGACAGTCACGCAGCCCGCGTTTCCCGCGCAGTGGAGCGAGATCGCCAAGGCGCTGGATGTCAGCACCGAGCAGCTGGGCCGGGCCTGGGGCGCCGTCAGCCACCTCAACAGCGTGGCCGACACCCCCGCACTGCGTGCCGCCTACAACGAAGCCCTGCCCCGTGTCACCGAGTTCTGGACCCGCCTGGGTGCCGATGAGCGCCTGTACGCCAAGTACAAGGCGATTGACAGCGCCAGCCTGACACCCGAGCAAGCACGCGCCCACACCCTGGCCGTGCGCAACTTTGTACTCAGCGGTGCGGACCTCATCGGTGACGCCAAGACACGTTTTGCCGAAATCCAGGAGCGCCAGGCCGCCATCAGCCAGAAGTTCAGCGAAAACGCACTGGACGCCACCGACGCCTACGCCTACTACGCAGCGGCGGACGAACTCATCGGTGTGCCTGCCGACGTGCAGCAAACCGCCTTGGCCGCCGCCAAGGCCGAAGGCAAAGACGGCTACAAGCTCACGCTGAAAATGCCCTGCTACCTGCCGGTGATGCATTTCGCCACCCGCAGCGCACTGCGCGAACGCCTGTACCGCGCTTTTGTCACCCGCGCCTCTGACCAGGCCGAGGGCGATGCCGTCCAGTTCGACAACACCGCGCTGATCCGCGAAACCCTGGCCCTGCGCCAGGAAGAAGCCCGGCTGTTGGGCTACCAGAACTTCGGTGAAGTCTCGGTCGTGCCCAAGATGGCCCAGTCGCCGCTGGAAGTCACCCGCTTCCTGCGCGACCTGGGCGTACGCGCCCGCCCGTTTGCCGAAAAAGACGTGGCCGACCTGCGCGCCTTTGCCGCCAAGCACCTGGACCTGACCGACCCGCAACCCTGGGACTGGTCGTTCATCGGCGAAAAGCTCAAGGAAGCCCGCTACGCCTTCAGCGAGCAAGAGGTGAAGCAGTACTTCACCGCGCCCAAGGTGCTGGGCGGTCTATTCAAGATCATCGAAACCCTGTTCGAAGTGGCTATCCGCCCAGACAGCGCACCCGTGTGGCACCCGTCGGTAGAGTTCTACCGCATTGAGCGCGCAGGCCAGTTGGTAGGCCAGTTCTACCTGGACCAGCCCGCCCGCACCGGCAAACGCGGCGGCGCCTGGATGGACGACGTACGCGCCCGTTGGCTGCGCCCCGACACCGGCGCGCTGCAAACCCCGGTGGCGCACCTGGTGTGCAACTTTGCCGACGGCGTAGACGGCCAACCGCCGTTGCTCACCCACGACGACGTGACCACCCTGTTCCACGAATTCGGCCACGGCCTGCACCACATGCTGACCCAGGTGAACGAGCGCGATGTGTCCGGCATCAGCGGCGTCGAATGGGACGCGGTAGAGCTACCCAGCCAGTTCATGGAAAACTTCTGCTGGGAATGGGATGTGCTCAAGCACATGACCGCCCATGTGGCGACGGGCGAGCCGCTGCCCCGCGCGCTGTTCGACAAAATGCTTGACGCCAAAAACTTCCAAAGCGGCCTGCAAACCCTGCGCCAAATCGAGTTTTCGCTGTTCGACATGCTGCTGCACACCGAACACGACCCCGCTAACGACTTCATGCCCTTGCTGAACCAGGTGCGCGCCGAGATCGCCGTCCTCCAGGCACCGGCCTTCAGCCGCACCGCCCACACCTTCAGCCACATCTTCGCGGGCGGCTACGCGGCGGGCTATTACAGCTACAAATGGGCCGAGGTGCTGAGTGCCGACGCCTACGCTGCATTTGAAGAAACGGCGGGAGCCGACGGCTTGCCCAATATCGAAACCGGCCGAAAATACCGCCAGGCGATTCTGGAAGCCGGTGGCAGCCGCCCGGCCATGGAGTCGTTCAAAGCCTTTCGGGGCCGCGAACCCACGCTGGACGCCCTGCTGCGCCACCAAGGCATGGCGGCTTGACCTTCAAAGGATGACGATGCGCCCTACCCCGCTCCACACCGTTTTAGCTTGCGCCCTGCTGGCCTTAACTGCCAGCGTATCGGCCCAAACCGTGTACCGCATCGTCGGCCCGGACGGCAAGGTGTCGTTCTCCGACCAGCCACCGCCTGCCACCAGCAAGGCCAAGGTCAGCAGCACGGCCGCTGGCGGCAGTGCCTCTGTTGCGAACGGCTCCTTGCCCTTCGAGCTGCAAGAAGTCACCAAACGCTACCCCGTCACCCTGTACACCAGCAACGGCTGCAGCCCCTGTGCCAGTGCGCGCAACCTGCTGGTGCAGCGCGGCGTGCCGTTTGCCGAGCGCACAGTCAATACCGAGGCAGACGCTGCGGCGCTCAAGGGCCTCAGCGGCGAAACCAGCCTGCCGTTTGGCACCATCGGTGGCCAGCAGCTCAAAGGCTTTTCGGACCTGGAATGGACGCAGTACCTGGACGCTGCGGGCTACCCTGGCAAGTCGGTGCTACCCGCCAGCTACAAACAGGCTGCCGCCCGGCCCTTGGCGGCCAGCAAGGCAGTTGCTCCCGCAGAAGCTGCAGCCCCTGCAGCCCCCGCTGTAGAAGCACAGCCAGCCAACACCAGCCGCCCCCCGAACGGGTTCCAGTTTTAGTAGGTCACGGTTTTAACGCCTGCCGCACCACCCAGCAGGCACACGCCCGCCTTTTGGTGGGCAAACACCCCCACCGTCACCACGCCGGGCCACTGGCTGACCTGGGTTTCAAACGCCAGCGGGTCGGCAATCTGCAGGCCCGTCACGTCCAAGATGTACTGGCCGTTGTCGGTCACCAGCGGCTGGCCGTCCTTTTGGCGGATGGCGGCTTTTCCGCCCAGCGCGGCAAACTGGCGTACCAGCTGGTTGGCCGACATCGGAATCACCTCCACCGGCAGCGGGAACTGGCCTAGCGTCTGGACCAGCTTGCTTTCGTCCGCAATGCAGACAAACAGGCGCGACTGGGCCGCCACGATCTTCTCGCGCGTCAGCGCCGCGCCGCCGCCCTTGACCATGTAGCCCCGGCCGTCGATTTCGTCGGCGCCGTCGATGTACACCGCCAGCTCGCCCACGTCGTTGGCGTCAAACACGGGAATACCCAAGGCCTTCAGCCGGGCCGTGCTGGCCTCTGAACTGGAGACTGCGCCCTTGACCTGGTCCTTGATACTGGCCAGTGCGTCGATGAACTTGTTGACGGTGGAGCCGGTGCCCACACCGACGATTTCACCAGGCACCACGTAGTGCAGCGCAGCCTGTCCGACCAGGGTTTTGAGTTCGTCTTGTGTCATCTGTGAAAATCCGCAGTTAAGTTTCAAAAATACACAATTATCCAATGCCCCTGATCCCCTACGCCCTGGCCCGTCCGTTTCTGTTTGGTCTGGACCCCGAAGCCGCCCACGACCTGACCCTGAACGCCATTGCCCGCACCCAGGGCACGCCGCTGGAATGCCTGTACCGCCAGTCCCGTGTGGACGACCCGCTGACGCTGGCGGGCCTGCAGTTTCCCAACCGCGTGGGCCTGGCCGCCGGACTGGACAAAAACGCCCGCTGTATCGACGGCCTGGGGGCTATGGGCTTTGGTTTTGTGGAGGTCGGCACGGTCACCCCACTGGCCCAGCCCGGCAACCCGCAGCCACGCATGTTCCGCCTGCCGCAGGCCAATGCACTCATCAACCGGCTGGGCTTTAACAACGGCGGGCTGGAAGCCTTTGTAGCCAACGTGCAGCGGGCCCGCTTTCGCAGCCAGGCCAAGCCCCTGCTACTGGGCCTGAACATCGGCAAAAATGCCGCCACACCGATCGAACGCGCCACCGACGACTACCTGCTGGCGCTGATTGGGGTGTACCCGCACGCCGACTACGTGACGGTCAACATCTCCAGTCCGAACACCAAAAACCTGCGCGCCCTGCAAAGCGACGAGGCGCTGGATGGCCTGCTGGCGGCCATCGCCCAGCGCCGCGCCGCGTTGGCCGTGGAGCACCGCAAACAAGTACCCATCTTCGTAAAAATTGCCCCCGACCTGGACGAAGCCCAGGTAGCCGTCATCGCCGCCACGCTGCTGCGCCACGGCATGGACGGCGTGATCGCCACCAACACCACTTTGAACCGCGATGCGGTGCAAGGCATGGCGCATGCGGAAGAAGCAGGCGGCCTGAGCGGTGCCCCCGTGCTGCAGGCCAGCAACCGGGTAGTGCGCCAGCTGCGCAGCGCGTTGGGCAAGGGCTTTCCGATCATCGGCGTGGGCGGCATTCTGACGGCCCAAGACGCGATCAGCAAAATCCAGGCCGGTGCAGATGTGGTGCAGATCTATACCGGCTTGATCTACCAGGGGCCTGCACTGGTGCGGCAGGCGGCGCTGGCGATCAAGAAATATGGCTAAATAAGCTGCTAGCGCATATAAAACCTGCGCTGGCAGCTATATTTTTAGTAGCTTACTCAAAGATGAACTTCAACTTGTAGTTGGCGTCGGCCTTGATCTGCGCATCGGTGTACGGCAGCTTGACCCACTGGCCTGCCGCATATTTGCGGGTTTGGTCGCTGAAGTACGCGCTGGTCGGGTCAGACGACTGGCCATAGGTCAAGATGCCCTCGGCCACCGGGCCCGTGTTGTCCCAAGTCACAAACTGGATGTAGCTATTGCCAAACGCACCGGCATTGGTCAACGGGTCGGCGGTGTAGATAAAGGTGCCAGGAGCCACCTCGGTTTTGGCACCGAACCAGTTGTTAAAGGTGTCAGGCCCCCCCGGCAAGGACAAGTTACCCGCAGCCCGGGCCAAGATTTGCACATCTTGTGGACGGGCCCGGCGTTTGGCAGCGCTGTCAAACTGGCTGCTGGCCACCAGGGTTTCCAGCTTGGCCATGGCGGCTGCCACATTGGCCGTGCCACGCGGGGTTTCTTGTGGGTCGGCCGGGTTGAAGGGCACGGACCACCAGCTGGCGTCGGCCAACTTGCCCAGGCTGGCATACAGCTCCATGAACAGCACAGCACCGCTGCTGCCGGGAGCATGGGTTTTGTCCCAGCCTTGCAACACGGTGCAGGCGTCCAGTGCCGCCGCCGAGGCGCTGCTGCTGGACAAACAAGCACTGACAAAACCCGGCAGCCATTTGTCGGCTTTATAGATATGGCTTTGCAGATAAATCTGCTGCAAATTGGCCATGGTGAAGCGGTTACCCGGCAGGCCGTCGGTGCCCGCCAGGCGGTCGCGCACGATGGCGTGGCCGGTGCGGGTGCGGTTGTTTTGCACCTGCGCTTCGGCGTTCGGCCCGGTAGCGATGATCTTGGCAAAGCCAGTCAAGAAGGTGTTCAGGCTCGGCCACCAGTGGCTGTCGTTGGCGTTGAGGGTGTAGTCCGTGCGCTTGACCGAGGGCCGACCGGACACCGGAATGGCCCCCGACCAGTCACATGCCGCCGTGGTGCCCGCCATGACCACCACGCCAGTCGCCGCCAGCAGGGGCTGGAAGGGTGCCGGCACACAGCCCGCCAGCTGCGCATCAGGCACATTGGCGGCGACCGAAAAGTTGCCGTACAGCGTGTTGCCTGTCTTGTCGGCAGCCACGGTATTCACCCAAGGGGCGGCACCATAAGTGGCAGCTGCTTGGCGCACACCGTCCACCGTGGTGGCCTTACCGTTCTGAATGAACTGGTCGATCAGGTGGTAATTGTCGACATTGGCATCCTGCAAGGCGTAGCCTGCCGAGCCGCTCCAGGTGAAGCTGCTGTCCATCAACATGGGGCCGAACTCGGTGGTGTAGAGCGTGCGGTTGATCTGGCTCAGGCTGCCGTCCGGGGCCTTGGCGGTGACGGTCAATGGCACCGGCGTCATGGCGACCGACTGGCCGTCCTTGATGTAGCGGGTGGCGTTGCTCGGGTCCATCGCCAAATAGCGCAAGGTGAAGCGGTTGTCGGTAGACAGCGTGTGGCTCCAGGCCAGCGAGCTGTTGAAGCCAATCAACGGGATCGGCAGGCCCAACAAGCTAGCCCCCATCACGTCGTAGTTTTCGCTCGGCACGGTGATATGCATCTGGTTCAGCCGCAACATGCCCCACCAAGGGAAGTGCGGGTTGCCCATCAGCAGGCCTTTGCCATTTTGGGTGGTGTCGCGCCCCAGGCCCAAGGCATTGGAGCCGATGGCGTGTGCTTGTAAAGACTGCAGGCCCGCAATGATCGGCGCTTGGGCGTAGTTGGTCTTGTCAGGGCCAGCCTTGCGGACTT
>CANFZJ010000141.1 GCA_947451445.1 Comamonadaceae bacterium | reverse complement strand
TGCAGGTAGCGTTGCATGCGTGGGGCGCGCCAGGAGGCGTCGCCCGTCAGTTGGGCGATATGGTTCCAGTCGCTGGCGTGGGGCGGCATGAAGATCATGGCGTTGTGCGCGGTGCAGCCGCCCAGTGCGGCGGCACGCGGGTACAGCACGCCCTGGCGGGTGGCGTCGAACTTGGGGTCGCGCGCCTGCTGCGCGGGGTCGGCGTAGTGGCGGACTTCAAAGTTCCAGGCCATGGCGTCGTTTTCGCAGGCAAAGGCGTGAAAGCCGGGCACGTCGTAGTCGTCGGGCAGGCGCGGGTGGTCTGCGGTGCGCGGGTCGGCCCCGGCCTCCAGCACGCAGACCCGCATGCCCGCCTCCACCAGCCGCGCCGCCAGCGTGCCGCCCCCCGCGCCGGAGCCGACGATGACGTAGTCCCATTCGGTGTCTGCAGCAGGGTGCGGCATGGCGTGGCGTGGTTTAGAACGTCTTCAAAAAGGCGACCAGCGCGCGTTTGTCGGCGTCGCTCAGTACCGGCTCGGTGCCAAAGGCTTTTTCATCAGCACTCAGGCCGTCTTGCTGGTTGAACTCTGCCGTGCCGAAGTAGTGGCCCCGGTTGACCACAAAGTCGGGGCATTTGCTCAGGGCCAGCAGAGGGGCGCGCAGGTCGGCAAATTGGGTGTGCAGCTGGGCGTCGGTGGCGTCCTTGGGCAGGCTGGCCAGGTCCAGCTTGAGTTTGAGCAGCAGGTCGCCCAGTTTGCCAATCTGGCTGATCTTGTCGCCCAGGTCGTCGCTTTCGGCGCGTATTTTGAGGTTGGCGATCAGGTTGACCGGCATGTCTTTGGGGATGGGGCCCAGCACCACGGAACCGTCTTCACCGCCGCCGCCTACCAGCCAGGGCATCCAGCGTTGCAGCTTGCCTTGCAGGGGGTGCAGTGCTTCGGGCACAAAGCCGATGGGGATGGCGATTTCGCTGCGCTGGGTGGTGCGGTCGATGGTGCCGGGCACTTTGTGGCCCAGGATGGCGTCAAAGTCGCGCTTTTCGGGCCACAGCATTTGGGTGATGGAGGCGTCGAACACCTTCATTCGGCTGGCCACCGACGGGCTGCTGTCAAACGGCCCCACGCTGTTGTTCAGCAAAAACGGCGCGGTAGACCACAGGCTGATGAGCGACGGCACGCGGGTGTAGCCCCGGCCCCCGCCGGGCATGGCGTAGGGCACTTGCGCGCCGGTGAACGGGTCGTTCAAAGTGACCGTGCCCACCGCCGGCAGGTGCTTGTACGTCTGGGACGAGAAGTTGTCCCAGATGTTGCCTGCCAGCGCGTTGGTGGCCAGCGGGCTGCAGACGTTGGTGCGCAGCAGCGTGGCGGGGATGCGCGCCTCGGTGGACAGGTAGTTGCCCTGCAAGAAGTCGGGTGCTTGCACGATCTGGCGCATCTGGGCCTGGTAGCCTTCGGTCTGGGTCCAGCCCCAGTAGCGCTTGAAGCAGGCCATGTAACCCGCGCCGGTGCAGGCTTTCGGGTCCAGCCCCAGCTCGGGCGGCGGGGTGGGGGCTTTGCTGGAATGGCAGCGGGCGCAGGTGTTGGCAAACACTTCTTTGCCACGGTCCAGTGAGCCCACGTCGGCGGCCAGGATGGCCGGGCCGCCGGGTGCATTTTTCAACAGGTCGGGCTGCGCGGCTTTGAGGAAAAACAGCGCCGTGTTGGGTGTGCCCGCCTCGGTGGCCTGCCAGTAGCCGGAGTTCTTTTGCGCGTCGGCAATGCGGATGGGGCTGATGGTTTTGCCGCCCACCACGGGGTTGAAGTGCAGCAGCCATTCCTCGCTGAACAGGCCGATGTTCAGGTACACCCGGTTCAGCGCTCCCAGCAGGCCGACCGAGTCGGAGCCGTCTTTCAGCACCCGGGGCGTGACGGCCATGCCGCTGGTTTTGTCGAAAAACTCGGTCAATGGCCCGTCGGTAAAGAAGTCGTTGAACTGCTTGTTGTCCAGCTCGCCCCCGGCCAGCTGTTCATGCCATAGCTTTTTGGCGTTGCCCATGCGCCCGGCAAAGTCGTACACCGCGTTCATGGTGCGCGGGTTGTTGATGCTGTCGGTGGAGATCAGCGACGTGTCCATCGCCCCCGGGCGGAAGGTGTGGGCCAGCTGGAACATGTAGTTCCGCTGCCCCTCGGGCTTGTTGCTGTTGTGGATGAACAACCGGTCCACCCACATGTACTGCGCGCCCACGGACGAGCTGAGGTTGGCAAACTTCGGGTGCGCCGGGTCTTCCGGCGGGTTGACCGGGCTGGGGCCGACGTGGCAAAAGCCACAGCTCATGCCCACGCGGTAGGGGCGCACCAGGTCTTTGCGGTTGTAGTAGGCCGGGTCTGTGTAGTACTTGTCGGCGTCCCACTGGGCGGCGGCCTTGTCGTCAAACGCCGGGTTGGGGAACAGCCGCAGCCCCATGATGCCGGTGGCTTCGCCATAGAACGAGCCTACGGGCAGCGGCTTGCCGCGCGCGCCCACGGCCACGCCGGGGTATTTGCTTGCGTTTTCAAACGGGTCGGGTGCGCAATCTGGGCTGCGCACGTCCAGCCACAGCTTTTGGTGCTTCGGGTCGGGGCCAGCCGCCTTGTCAAAACAGGGTTCGTTGACCAGGCCCAGGTAGTCCCAGCGGTTGCTGCGCGAATAGCCCTGGCTGGGGTGCGAGCTGATGATTTTCAGCAGGTCGAACGCGCCAAAGGTGTAGTCCGTCATGCGGTCCCACAGCCGGTCGTTGCCGCCGGTCCACACCAGCCACATATTGCGCCCGGCTACCTCTTGCGGGCCCAGTGCCACCGCACCGTCCATGTCGTGAAAGTAGTCCTCGGTGGCGTGGGTGAATGTGCTGCCGTCGCGCCCGGCCAGTTTGGCCTCGTCCAGCACCGCGCCTGGTTGTGGCTCTTTGGAGCAGGCCGCCAGCAGCAGACTGCCCAGTACCAGCGCAGCCTGGGTGCAGAAGTTTCGTGCCATTGCCATCCCCTTTGCAGGTTAACGGGTCGGACTACCAAGCGTTAAACAGTGCGCTTTTGTGGCGTAAAAGTAAAGCTCTGGTATCTGTCTGGTTTCAGTCTAAGCCGCAACTCCGCCTGTTGGCATCCACCAAAGGGGGGATAAGTGGGCGCCATCACCGTGCGGATAGGAGGGGAGTATTGCTATATAAAAAATAGCTTCTGGTGCACGTTCTATATGCGCGGGAGGCTGTTTTTATAAAAATTTCTGTCGGGCGTGAAATACGTATTCGGTACATGTTGAGCGAACTGCACCAGTGGGAAATGCACTTTGACAGCGAGTAGGTGCCCGTCCGACAAATTGACCCACTGGCCCCGGCGTTGCAAACGGAGATTTGGTGGGGCGATGGGTAAATTGCTATTTAAAACGTAGCTGCTTGTGCAGACAGAGTTTACGTTGAAGGGTTGTTTTTACCTCGGACGATTACTGTTCTGTTTTTTTGATTTTGAGTTTCGTTCCGATTCGGTCGGCGAGCTCTTTCCCCTTCTGCTCTGAGGCAACTGAGATTGCTTTTTTCTCTGCGTCGGTCTGTGCATTGCTGATACAGGCGTCCCGGTAGCTGGCCAATTTGAGTGCGCAGGTGTTGGCCATGGCCCGGGCTTCATCTAGGTAGCCGCTGTTGCGGTAGAGCCCAATGACCTCAGGCCAGAGTGCTGGAGCCTTTTGGAAGTAAGAAAACTGCTGCTCCAGCATGGCGCGGGCGTTGGTGCGGTTGGTTTGCGCCGTCTCTTTGATGATGATGGATGTGTATTGCCAGGAGCGCTCCGCTGCCGTAAGTTGGCGTCGGTCCAGTTCTGCCACCGAGGTGCCTGGCTTGGCCAGCATGGTGGCTGTACGCAGAAGCGAGAGCGGCCATGCGTCACTGGCTGTACGCCCAGAGGCGGCGACAGAGGCCGTTTTTAGCGCCTCTGTGTAAGCGTTGCGTCCCAGTGCGTCCTCTACCTTGGGCAGCAGGGCATAGTGCGCCAGAATTTCGGCTGTACTGGCTTCCTTTCGTGCAGCCTCCCAGGGGGCGGTACGGGCAGTGGGGCGCGGGCGACCTGCCAGCAGGGGAGCCACGGCTTTGGTCAGGTGGTCTTCGCGGGTGTCGGCGTCGTCGTGTGTGTCCTGTACACGGGCGGCGGCATCTGCGGTGCTGCGCTTCACTGCGTTCTGGGCGTCAAACAGCATTCCGTTGAGCTTGACCTCCAGGGCCGCTACGCCCGCTTGCAGACCGGTGACATCTTTGGTGTTGCTCTGTTGCTGGCGCGCACGGTCCGCCACGGTACGCAGACTGGCTTCTCGTTCTTGTCGCTCGCTTTCGGTGCGGGCCTTTTCGGTCAGTTCGCGTTGGCTTGTGTCATAGCTGGAAATGCGCTCCAGCACGGTTTTGAAGCCGCGCGGATAGTTGTAGTTGGCCCGCAAACTCAAGGTGGCGCCAAAACGGTCAGCTTCCTCCTCAATCGAACGCTTCCAGGCTGGCACCAGGGCACTACCCGCTATCGAACGCAGCGCGGCTATGGCGTAAACACCGTTGAACCCTGTGGCTTGTGAAGTGCGGTTGGCCAGCGCTACGCCGATCGCGGCCAGGCGGCTGGCTGAGTCGCCTGCGTTGGATACCTCATAGACCACGTGGTGGCCTAGGTAGACGTGTCCAAACTCATGGGCCAACAGCGCAAATACCTCGTCCTCTGACTCGATGGACTGCAGCCAGCCCAACGACAGATAGATGTTTCCAGCTGCGGTGGCGTTGGACTTGAGTGACGTGTCGGCCAGCACATACACCTCGCCGGGCCACTCGGGGTGGCCTCCCTGGGCCTTGAGCTGCCGGTATAAGCCGTTCAGATAAGCTTGCATGGCGGGCATGGCAACCAGGCCCCACCCGCCGATGCGGTAGTCGTTGACATCTTGCGCCGCGTCCGCCCATGTGCGGGCGGCGGCGGGGGGCAGCGGGGTGTCCAGGGTCAAACCAGGCGTTTCTTTTTGCAGTGGCTGGGTTTCGCATGCGGTCAAAAAACAGGCGGTCACACCGGTGGCTAAAACTGCAGCGAGGCTGCGTACGTGATGTGCTCTCATCGTGGTTAGCGGCAGCGCTCGGACGATGCACCCAGTTCTGCTGCTACCTGTGCGCCCTGGATTGCGGCACAGCGCGCAGCAACCTTTTGGCTGGCACGGACCATCATTGAGTCCACCCACACGTCACGCCCCGCGATGTTGACCCGAAAGAAGTCCGCGCGCGACTCCTTGACTGCCCAAGGTAAGCCCGACACCGGCACCGATCCGGCTGGATTGGCATCGCCGGGTGCGGCGAATACCGGTAGGGGGTCGGCCTTGGCAGCGACCACGCTTATGGTGGTGGGTTCTGCTGCTTGAGCCATGTGACCAAGGGCGATGGCAGTAGCCAAAGCGGTCATGAAAAAGGTGCGGTTTGCAAATCTCATGGGTGATCTCCCTGGGGTGTGTGGTTTGGTGTGGTTGGGGTCGAATGGCTCTGGGAATGGCCTTCTTCGCTTTGTCCGTTGCTCAGCCAGTGCCAGAAGGTTTCGTGCCATTCCAGCCATTCGGCGGCAAAAGAGAACACGGCGATGTGGATGACGGTCAGAAAACCCAGGCCCAATGTGCGTCCGGCCCATAGCATTACAACGAAAAACAGGGAGTAAACGGCGAACTTGAATAGCTTCCATAGGGCCCAGCGTCCGGCCTCGGCCAACTTGCGTTGGGTATGGGATCGTTTTTCAAAGCGTGTTTTCTCCCAGGCCCATTCCTTCAAGGCTTCGCCCATTAAGCTGCCAATGACGATGAGCAGCAGACCCACGAAAACGAGGCCCAATACTCTGAGCCCATCTTTGCTCAGCCCCAAATGGGCTGCACGTGGGTATTTGTCGCCGTAGGTCAGCAGGTTGTCCAGTGCCATTGCATGCATGTAGACACCTGGAATGTGGCCATGCAGCGGTGACAGGACGCGGTCGTTGGAGCCCTGCAAGGCCGTACCCAGCATCACCACCCGCCCGGTCAGATGTTGTGCCAGCACTTTCTCTTCTTCGTCAGAGGTGCTTTGCAAGTCGGATGGATACAGGGTGTTGTGGAAGACGCAGATCGGTTTACTGGCTGCGGGGTCAAACAGGAGCTTGAAGAAGTTGGGCAGAGCTTCGAACCATGGATTACCAGCGGGGCGGCAATAAGACTGCGCCTCGGGGTCGTGTTGTTCAGGCGCGTGCTCTGCGTGTGCATCGCCATGTGCAGGGGATAGTTGCAGCCAGTCGATTCCACGTTCAGCGGGATGTAAACCCCAGTTCACAGCCAGCTCAGAGTGCTGGTGCTGAGGCAACACTCTGCCCAAGTCGCGATATATGCTGCCCGCCGCGCTGCGCACGGCACCTTCTGCGGCCGCAGAGTCGGCTGCTACGGGGTAGGTCCATGCGGTTTGGTCGGCGGCATCGGGGTTGTATTCCACCGCTACCTTTTGCAGGCAGCGTGGTGCCAGTGTCTCCAGTTCTGGACGCAGCAGGAAATGCCCTGCTGCATCGCGCCGTGCCGCTAGGTAGACCTGCACACCTGCAGCATGGGCACGACAGGCGGCTGCGGCCAGCCGGTCGATACTGGGGTCTTTGCGTTCTGCCGCAAACACCACGTCTACAAACACGGCGTGCGGCTTGTAGACCACCATCGCGTCCAACAATCGGGCGTAGTAGCCGTACTCTGCAGGCCAGGATTGGTTTGCGCTTTGTAACGAGGTGTCATCGATGAGCATGACCGACACCTCGTTGCGCCGGGCATCCCCATGCCAACTGCCAACAAGCGGTGCATACACCCGGGCGACTTGGCGAACCAGGAACTCTTCCCCCAGCACCAACGGCACCGCATAGGACGCTGCCAAGCCGATGCCGATGGCCATGGTGGCTCTGCCCAAGATATTGCGCCAAGGTTTGGCGCGTAGCGAATGCCAGCAATCTCCGGCAGAAAAAGAAAATTTCATAAAGTTTCCCGTACCTTGTTGCGCCGTTGCACCACCCAGGCCAGCGCAGCGCCCACTACAAACCCCAGCAGCGACTTGCCGCTGGCTACGCTGACCAGCAGCACCACCCAAAACAGTGCACCAGCTAGCAATTGCGGCGGTTGTGCTTGCGGGTCATAGGCATGGCGCCATACCTCTTGGGTGGCGTCACCGATCATTTGAACCCCCACCAGCGTCAGCGCGACCGCCACCGTCAGGCCCGGCACCAGTGCCACCCAGCGCCCGGCCAGCAGCGCAATGGCGGCCACGGTAAGCCCATGGACCAAAGCGGCCATCGGGTGGGTTGCCCCTAGATTGCGTAGGGCAACGGTGCGCGAACTTGAATAGGAGGCGCAACTGCCGCCCACGCACGCGGCCAGCAGGTTGGTTGCAGCCGAAACGTCCAGCAGGCGTACACGTTTGGGCGTTGTCAGGGCATTGCCGTCGGGCGCGAAGGCGGTCAGGTTTTCTAGTAACAGCACCATACCAATGACCGCCCCGGTGGCCAGTGCCGCGACAACCGCCATGGGTGACAGCGTGCCCGTGAATGCGCCTGCTGCGTGTTGTACCCGTTCTGCCAGCAGTGCCCAGTCCAGCGTGGTGTCGCCCAGGCGTTGGCACAGGCCTGCGTGCGGCGATGCCAGCACCGTCGCCTCGTAAGCGCACCAGGACAAGGCCGCCGCCACCAGCAGGCCCAGCGGCTGTAATAGCGTCAACAGCTGCTGCGCGCGCGGCGGTTGGTGCTTTGCCAGGGCCACCAGTGCAGGCTTCCACAAAACGCCCAAGGCCACGGCAGGCAAGTAGATGGACCAGCTCCAGGCCTCGTTTACCAGCAGGCAGCCGTAGAGCTTGTCGGCAACGGCGCCAGACACGATGCTGGCGGCTGTTGCGTACATGAAGCCCTGGACCAGCCAGACGGGC
>CANFZJ010000140.1 GCA_947451445.1 Comamonadaceae bacterium | reverse complement strand
GCGACTCTTGCCCATAGCCAGCTATGGGCGGCGAGCCGCGCCTACCAGCCCCTCCCGAAAAGGCAGCTGCGCGGCCCCAAATAGATCGTAAACACGTTCTGAGCCCCCACTGCACATGCAACTACTAGACCCCGGCACGCTCACCAGAATGGCACTGGTATTTGTCCATTTATTGGCTTTTTCGGCAGCCACGGCGGCAGTAGCCTTTGGCGACTACGCCTTTTTTGGCCACGGCAAGGCCAACCCCACGCTGCTGCAAAAGTCCGCCCAGGGGGCCAAATTGGCCTTGCTCGTGCTGTGGGCCACCGGGCTGGGCCTGACGGCCATCGACACCGGCATGGACCCGGCGGTACTGGCGGCCAAAGGCAAGCTGCTGGCCAAGATCGCCGTGGTCAGCGTACTCAGCCTGAACGGCGTGGCCCTGCATTACCTGGCCTTCCCCCGCTTTACCCAAAGGCAGTCCGACCCCTGGCAGGCGGCCATCTTGCCCACCGTGCTGGGGGCCATCAGCACCACGTCGTGGCTGTTCGCCGCGTTTCTGGGTGCGTCCAAAGCCCTGGCGCCGGTACCGGCCACGACCTTGCTGAACCTGTACGCGCTGGCGCTGCTGGTGGCAACCCTGGTAGCCCTGGCCTGGGTCCGCCCCCGGGTGGCGGCCAGGCTGCACGGCGCATCTAGGCCAAAATAAGCCTCCATTTCAGGAGGCACTCCATGTTCCACGGCATTCTGGTTACCCAAGACGACGCGGGCTACCGCGCCACGCTGCAACCCTTGGACGACGCCCTGCTGGGCGAGGAGGCCGACGGCGATGTCACCGTGCAGGTGGCCTGGTCCACCCTGAACTACAAAGACGCGCTGGCGCTGACCGGCCAAGCCCCCATCGTGCGGCGCTTTCCGCTGGTGCCCGGTATCGACTTTGCAGGCACGGTGCTGCGCAGCCGCCACCCGGCCTGGCAGGTGGGCGACGCGGTCATCCTGAACGGCTGGGGTGTGGGCGAAAACCACCACGGCGGCCTGGCCACCCAGGCCCGTGTGCCCGGCGACTGGCTGGTCGCCCTGCCCGCCGGCATGACCGCCCGCCAGGCCATGGCCATCGGCACGGCGGGCTACACGGCCATGCTGTGCCTGCTGGCGCTAGAGCGGCATGGCCTGCGCCCTGGCGACGGCGAAGTGCTGGTCACCGGGGCCAGCGGCGGGGTGGGCAGCGTGGCCATCGCCCTGCTGGCCGGGCTGGGCTATACCGTGGTAGCCAGCACCGGCCGCCCCGCCGAAGCGCCGTATCTGCAAAGCCTGGGTGCCGCCAGCATCCTCGACCGCCACACCCTCAGCGCGCCCGGCAAGCCGCTGGGCAAGGAGCGCTGGGCCGCCGTGATCGACTCGGTGGGCAGCCATACCCTGGCCAATGCCTGCGCCACCACCCGGGCCAACGGCGCGGTCACCGCCTGCGGGCTGGCCGGGGGCATGGATTTACCCGCGTCGGTGGCCCCGTTCATCCTGCGCGGCGTCACGCTGTACGGCATCAACAGCGTGACCGTGCCCCTGGCCCTGCGCCAGCAAGCCTGGCAGCGGCTGGCACACGACCTGGACCCGGCCCGGCTGGCGTCGATGGTGCACGAAGTCCCCCTGGCCGATGCCATCGCCACCGGCGCCGCGCTGCTGGGCGGCACGGTGCGCGGGCGGGTGGTGGTGGACGTGCAGGCTTAATCAAAAATGATAGCTGCCCACGCAGGTTAATAGGGCGCTAGCGGCCTATTTGGCTTAAAACGCGGCTCCGAGACCGCTCAGTGCTGCTTGCCAAACATTTTGTGGTGCAGCCGCCGCAGCGACCACCACACCGCGCCCGCCACCAGCGGGATCGCCACCGCCGCCGTGCTCTCGGGGCTCCAGGGCCAGCCAATGGCATGCGCGCCCTTGGCCAGGTAGCTCACCAGGCCGACGATGTAGTAGGTGATGGCCGCCACCGACAGGCCCTCCACCGTGGCCTGCATCTGCAGTTGCAGGCCCTGGCGCGTGTTCATGGTGGTCAAGATCGCTTGGCTGCTCTGCTGCTGCTCGATCTCCACCCGCGTGCGTAGCAGGTTGCTCATGCGCGACACGCGCTGCGACAGCGCGTCCTGCCGCCGGGTCGCCCATTCGCAGGTGCTGCGGGCGGGCGTGAGGCGGCGGTCCATGAATTCGCGGATGGTCTGCAACCCGGCCAGCCGCGATTCGTAGATGTCGGTAATACGTTTGTCCACCAGCTCGAAGTAGGCCGCGCTGGCCGAAAACCGCGAATGGGTAGCCGCGTACTGGCTCTCCACCTGGCCGGCCAGGCGGGTCAGGCGGTCCAGCAGCTGGGGCTCGTCGTCGCGGTTGGCGCTGCGGATGGCTTCGGCCAGCGAGGCCAGTTCGCGCTCGGCAAAGGCCAGCACCTCGGCGGCCTCGCGGGCTGCGGGCAGGCCCAGCAGCGCGGCCATGCGGTAGGTTTCGATCTCCAGCAGGCGCTGCACCAGGCGGCCCAGGCGGCGCGACGACAGGGTTTCAGCCCCCTCCGCTACGGCAGCCGCCGGGTCACCCGCCAGCAGCACGATGCGCGAAAAGCCGTCGGCATGGATGGCAAAGTCGGTGTACACCGCGCCGTGCCCGCCCGCCACGCTGGACGCCACCAGCGAATCCTCGAACAACACCTGCCGCACCAGCGCGTCGCTGCCCTGAACGGCAGCCGCTGGCAAGGCCCACAGGTGCAGGCTGACCAGGCACTGGCCGGGCAAGGCCGCAAACCAGTCCTGCGGCACGGCCTGCGCGGCGGTGACGGGGTCGCGGTCGAATACCTGTGCGCTGGCGGTTGCGGGCTCCAGTGCGCGCATGAAGGTGTAGGTGACGAACTCGGTATGCATTTCCCAGCGCAGCCGGAACGGCCCCAGGTCCATCCGGATGTGGGTGGACTGGGCGTCGGGCTGGGCCAGATGGTGGTCGCGCAGCAGGGCTGCCACGTGGGCCCGGCTGGCCTCCCGCCCGGCCGCGTCGCAGACCATCACCACATGGGAGATAGCCAGCGGTGCAGCCATGGCCTCGGGCGGCCGGGCGTGGATTTCATTGTGCAGCGCCGTGCGTTGCGGATGTTGCAGGGGGTGGGTAGAAGTTGCCATGGTGGGTGCCGATTGTGACGCAGGCCTATGCCAGCTCCTGCCAAAGCCGCGCCAGCCGACGCGCAGAAATACTCAAAAACAATAGCACTCTGCGCAATCAGTTAGTGCGCTAGCGGCCTATTTGGTTTCAATTTTCCAGCGCGCCCACCCGCTCTCCAGGCTGTACACCCCCAGTGCCGCCCAGACCAGCACAAAGCCCGCCAGCCGCGCCCTGTCAAACGGCTCGTGAAACGCCCACACGCCACACAGAAACTGCAGGCTGGGCGAGATGTACTGCAGGATGCCCAGCGTCGCCAGAGGGATGCGCCGCGCCCCGGCCGCAAACAGCAGCAGCGGGATGGCGGTCAACGGCCCGGCCACCAGCAGCCAGGCAATGGCCGTGGCATCGCCCTGCACCAACACGCCCTGGCCGTGCCAGGCCCCATAGCCCAGCAAGGCGGCGGCAACAGGGGCCAGCAGCATGGTTTCCAGCGCCAAGCCCTCCAGCGCCCCCAGCGTAGCCACCTTGCGCAGCAACCCGTAAAAACCAAAGGTCAAGGCCAGCGCCAGGCCAATCCACGGTAAATGCCCCGCTTGCACCGTGAGCACCAGCACGCCGATGGCGGCCACCCCCACCGCCAGCCACTGGCCGGGGCGCGGCCGCTCGCGCAAAAACACCGTGCCAAACGCCACGTTCACCAGCGGCAGGATGAAATAGCCCAGGCTGGCGTCCACCACGTGCTGGCTCTGCACCGCCCAGATGTAGACCAGCCAGTTGGCCGACAACAGCAGCGCCGACAACGCAAACGCCCCCAGCACCCGGGGCTGGCGCAGCACGCCGCCCAGCCAGGCCCAGCGCCGCAAGGCGACCAACAGCCCCAGCAAGAACACCAGCGACCACACGGTGCGGTGCATCACCACCTCCAGCGCGGGCACGCCCACCAAGCGGTGAAAGTACAGGGGAAACAGCCCCCAAACGGTATAGGCGCACAGGGCGTAAAGGATTCCGGGGTTCATAGAGAGAGGCTGCGCTTTTTTGAATGGATAAACCTATTAAGAATCAACAGCTTAACCTGCGCGGGCGGCGTTTATCGCTGTTTTTCAGGGTTTTCCATAGCCCTTCAGGACAGTTTTAGTCGGTACATTGGAACCGGTTCCAAACACAGCAACACACCTCTTCATGGCCACTATCAAAGACGTAGCAAAGCACGCCGGTGTCGGCGTGGGCACGGCATCGCGGGCGGTGTCGGGCAAGGGCGCGGTGGCGGCCAGCACGCTGGCACGGGTGCAGGCAGCGGTGCAGGCGCTGGACTTTCGGCCGTCCAACGTGGCGCGGGCCCTGTCGCTCAACACCCGGGGCATGGTGGGCGTGTACGTGCCGGAGTTCGGCGGGCCGTTCATCTCGCCGCTGCTGCAGGCCATAGACGCCGAGCTGCGCGCGGTAGACCGCCACATGGTGGTGGCCAGCGGCTGCGGCCAGGGCGACGACCGACAGCAGGCGCTGCAAGGGGTAGATTTTTTGGTGCAGCGCGAATGCGACGGCATCGTGCTGTTCAGCAACCACCTGCTGGAAGCCGATTTACAGGCCCTACAAGCCCGGTTTGCGCAGGTGGTGCTGCTCAACCGCAGCAGCCCGGCGCTGGGCGAGCAGGCCTTTGCGTGCGACCACGCGCTGGGCGGACAGCTGGCGGCGCTGGCGCTGCTGGAGCGCGGCCACCGCCGCATCGCCACCATCCAAGGCGCGCTGGACGCACCCGACAACGCGCAGCGCATGGCCAGGTTTTATGCCACGCTGGCGCAACACGGCGTGGCCGTGGCCCCGGCGCACCGGCAGGACGGCGGCTTTACCTTTGAGAGTGGCCACGCCGCGGCTGAACGCCTGCTGGGCGACCCCACGTTCAGCGCCGTGTTTTGCGCCAACGACGTGATGGCCATGGCCGCGATTTCGCGCTTCACCCAGGCCGGGCTGCGGGTACCGCAAGACGTGTCGGTACTGGGTTACGACGACGCCGATGTGGCCCGCTTCACCGCCCCGCCACTGACCACGGTGCACATCCCCATCGCCGCGCTGGCCCGCCAGGCCTGCCGCCAGTTGCTCAACCAGTGCTACCGGCTGAGCCTGCCGGTGCAGCGCGACTTTGCACCGCACGTGGTGTGGCGCGCCTCGGTCACTTTTGCACCTACCAACGGAGACAAACCATGAACCAGCCCAACATCGAATCCCTGCTCGACAGCATGACCCTGGAGGAGCAGGCCAGCCTGCTGGCCGGGGCCGACTTCTGGACCACCGTGGCGGTGCCGCGCCTGAACATCCCGGCCATCAAGGTCAGCGACGGCCCCAACGGCGCGCGCGGCGGCGTGTTCAAAGACGGCCCGACGACCGCCTGCTTCCCCGCAGGCATCGCCCTGGCGGCCACCTGGAACCCGGCACTGGTAGAGGAAACCGGCGCCGCGCTGGGGGCCGAGGCCCGGCTCAAGGGCGCGCGGGTGCTGCTGGCGCCCACCGTCAACCTGCACCGCACGGTGCAAAACGGGCGCAACTTTGAATGCTATTCCGAAGACCCCTGGCTCACCGCCGAGCTGGGCGTGGCCTATGTGCGCGGCGTGCAGAGCACCGGGGTGGCGGCCACCATCAAGCATTTCGTCGGCAACGAGAGCGAATACCAGCGCATGTCGATGAGCAGCGACATCTCTGACCGGGCGCTGCGCGAGCTGTACCTGCTGCCGTTCGAGCGGGCGGTAAAAGAGGCCGGGGTGATGGCCGTGATGACCGCCTACAACCGCATCAACGGCATCTTTGCCGCCGACCAACAGCGCATGGTGCAAGACATTCTGCGCGGCGAATGGGGCTTTACCGGCATGGTCATGTCCGACTGGATGGGCCTGCACAGCACGGTAGAAGGCGTGCTGGCCGGGTGCGACCTGGAAATGCCCGGCCCCGCTGTGGAGCGCGGCCCCAAGCTGGTCCAGGCCGTGCGCGACGGTCGGCTGCCCCCCAGCGCCGTGCGGGCCTGCGCACGCCGGGTGCTGCAGCTGATCGAGCGGGTGGGCGGCTTTGCCCAACCCGGCATCCCCGCCGAGCGGGCCGACGATGTGCCCGCCCACCGCGCCCTGATCCGCCGCCTGGGCGCCGAAGGTGCCGTGCTGCTGAAAAACGACGGCCTGTTGCCCCTGGCTCTTCCCACGGATAAAGCCGGGCAGACCGTGGCCCTGATCGGCCGCGCCGCCACCACCCCGCAAATCATGGGCGGCGGCAGCGCCACCGTCAACGCGCACTACCGCATCGCCCCGCTGGCCGCTTTGCAGGCCCAGCGGCCCGACATTGCCTGGACCCACCACCTGGGGGCCGACATCCACCGCTGGGTGCCCACGCTGCAGACCCCCATGCAGCTAGATTTCTACAACAGCACCGACTTCAGCGGCCCCGTGGTGTGCCGCCAAACCGCGCAGAACACCGAGCAGCTGTGGATCGACACCATTGACCCCGCCGTGAACGCCCAGGCCTATTCCGTGCGCGCCACGCTGCGCTTTGTGGCCGAACAGGCAGGCATTCACCAGTTCTCGCTCATCAGTGCAGGCCGCAGCCGCGCCACTATTAACGGTGCGCTGGCCGTAGACGCCTGGAGCGGCTGGAGCCGGGGCGAAACCTACTTCACCTTTGGCTGCGAAGAAGTGCGCTGCAGCCGCACCCTGGCCCAGGGCGAAGTCTGCGAAGTGGCCATTGAATTCAGCACCGCCACCCCCGAGCCGCTGCCCATCCACGCCCTGCGCTTTGGCGCCCACCGCATGCTGGGCGAGGCCGACATCGTGGCCGCCGTGGAAGCCGCGCGCCAGGCCGACATCGCCATCGTCTTCGCCGGGCTGAACGGCGAATGGGACAACGAAGGCCTGGACCGCCCCGGCATGGACCTGCCGCACAGCCAGAACGCCCTGGTCGCCCGCGTCGTCGCCGCCAACCCGCGCACCGTGGTCGTCCTGCAAACCGGCTCACCCGTGGCCCTGCCCTGGCTGGCCGCCGTACCCGCCGTGCTGCAAGCCTGGTACCCCGGCCAGGAATGCGGCAACGCCATCGCCGACGTGCTGCTGGGCGCAGCCGAACCCGGTGGCCGCCTGCCCCAAACCTGGCCCGTGCAACTGGCCGACACCGTCGCCCGGGGCAACCCGGCCCATTACCCCGGCGTGGACGGCCATGTGCAGTACGCCGAAGACGTGTTCATCGGCTACCGCCACTACCAGCAACAAGGCATCGCCCCGCTGTTCGCCTTTGGCCACGGCCTGTCGTACACCGGCTTTGCATTTGGCCCGCTGCGGCTGAATGCCAGCACCCTGCAGCCCGGCGACACGGTGACGGTAGAAATGGAAGTCCGCAACACCGGCAACCGCAGCGGCCAAGCCGTAGTGCAGCTCTATGTCAGCGATGAAGCATCCAGCCTGCCCCGCCCCCGCCAGGAGCTGAAAGCCTTTGCCAAACTGCACCTGGCCCCCGGCGAAGCCGGCACCGCCCACGTCACCCTGGCCATGCGCGCCTTCGCCTACTTCGACCCCACCCGCAACGCCTGGCTGGCCGAAGCCGGGAAGTACACGCTGCACGCCGGGACATCGGCAGATGCGCTGCTGGCGTCTGCGGGCGTGGACTTGGCGGGGGATTGGGTGCAGGCGGTTTAGCTATTGAAAGCATAGCTGCTAGCGCATATGGAATATGGGCGGTTTCAACCCCAAGTGCAACAAATAGGGTGAATTAATGAAGGGAATCCGGTTGGTGTGCCAAGCGAGCCAAATGCTCGGCATAAACCTCAATCGGCTTGCGCCAGCCCAAGGTCATCCTGGGG
>CANFZJ010000139.1 GCA_947451445.1 Comamonadaceae bacterium | reverse complement strand
GTGGGTGTCGGGTGCAAGCCAGCCTTCGGGGTCGCGCTGCTGCAAGGCCCAGTGCATGATGCCCAGGCTCTGGTCGATCACGGCGCCGTCGGGCAGCACCAGCACCGGCACGGTGGCCTTGGGCGAGGCCTCAAACAACGCGGCGGGCTTGTCGCGCAACACCACCTCGCGCAGCTCCACGCTTTGCCCGCTGACGGCCAGCGCCAGCCGCGCCCGCATGGCGTAGGGGCAGCGGCGGAACGAATACAGGATCGGTATCACGGATTTTTAGCTGGCAGCTTGGCCCCGACGTGCAGCTGCTGGCGTGCCCGGGCCAGGGCCATTTGGCGTTCGCGCTCGGCAAAGCCTTCTTTTTGGGCCTCGGTCTTTTGGTCAACGCAGTGGGCACAGCTGACGCCGCGCACAAAGTGGGGCGACGCCTTGTCGGCCTCGGTCAGCGGGCGGCGGCAGCTGCGGCACAGCTCCAGCGCACCCGGCACCAGGCCGTGGCCGACGGACACGCGCTCGTCGAACACAAAGCACTGGCCCTGCCACAGGCTGTCGGCCTCGGGCATGGTTTCCAGGTACTTCAGAATGCCGCCCTCCAGGTGGTAGACCTCGTCAAAGCCCTGCGCCCGCAACAGCGCGGTGGACTTTTCGCAGCGGATGCCGCCGGTGCAGAACATCGCCACCTTTGGCTTGCCCGCCAGCGGCTGGCCGTCGGCGCGGGCCTGGGCTACCCACTGGGGAAAGTCGGCAAAGGTCTTGATGTCCGGGTCCAGCGCGCCGGTAAAGCTGCCAATGCCCACCTCGTAGTCGTTGCGGGTGTCCACCACCACGACGTTGGGGTCGCTGATGAGCTGGTTCCAGTCTTGCGGCTTGACGTACTGGCCTGCCAGGGTGTTGGGGTTGGCCTCGGGCACGCCCAGGGTGACGATCTCGCGCTTGAGCCGTACCTTCATCCGGTAAAACGGTGCGCTGGCGGCTTGCGCCTCCTTGTGCTGCAGCCCGGCCAGCCGGGGGTCGCTGCGCAGCCATGCCAGCACGGCCTGCACGCCATCCGGCGGCCCGGCGATGGTGCCGTTGATGCCCTCGGTGGCCAGCAGCACCATGCCTTTGACGTGGTGCTGTTCACACACGGCCAGCAGCGGGGCTTGCAGGGCGGTGTAGTCGGGCAGGGCGACGAACTGGTAGAAGGCGGCAGTGAGGTAGGTGGACATGGGGTGCTATGTTTTTGATAGCTGCTAGCGCAGGTTCTATATGCGCTGGAGGCGTATTTTTCTTGCAAGTATCCGCGGACCTATCAGGCGCTTGGTGTGTGCGGCATGTTTGCCAAAACGGCTTGAACGCGTGCCTGCAGGGCTGGCAGGTCTGCCTGAATGGTCTTCCAGACAATTTCCAGATCTACCGTGTCGTAGCCGTGGGCCACACGGTTGCGCATCGTGTACATCACCTGCCAAGGGATGTCGGCGTGCGTGGCGGCAAAGGGTGCGTCTACCCGCAGGACGTTGTTGGCCGCCTCGCCGATGATTTCAATGTTGCGCATTACCGCGTCTTGCACCAGTTCGCTGGCTAAAAAAGCCGCCTCGTCCATGCCCGCCGCATACCGTGCTATGCGCTCCATGGCTTGCAGGATGTGCTCTAGGTAGTCGGGTACGCGCAGGGCCTTGCTCATACGGGCAGTGCCTCGGCCAGCACGGCGTGGCGGAACTTCAGCGGCAGGGCTTTGGGGGTCAGCACATCGACGGATACGCCGAGCAACTGCTCCAATGCGACCTGGAGGGCCGCCACGTCCATCAACGTGGTTTGCGGTGTAGGGTCGACCAGAATGTCCAGGTCGCTCTGCTCGGTGTCCAGTCCGCGCAAAACGGAGCCAAACACCCGTGCATTGCAGACACGGTGGGTGGCCACCACACTGCGAATGGCGGCGCTGTGGGTGCGAAGGGCGTCTGATGGGCGCATGGGTCTTTTGTCAAAAATGCGGTTTTACCACAGGGTTACGCTATTTTGCTATGTATTTTATAGCTGATAGCGCAGGTTCTATATGCGCTGGAAGCTTGTTTTATGCTTTATTTTCTATGGCGCGCGGGTGCGCTTGAAAGAAGCGCCACATCTCGGCCGATGCGTTGGGGCCCAGCGGGTCGGTGTAGCTGCCGGTGCTGCTGCCACCGGCCCAGGCGTGGCCTGCGCCGTGCAGGGTCCAGGTTTCGGCACTGTTGCCGTTGGCGGCGGTGTAGGTGCTGCGGGTGTAGTGCTGGCCTTGGGCGGTTTGGCCTTGGGTTTGCACGCCGCTGATGCTGTGCTTGCCGATGACGGATTGCAGCAGGATTTCGCCGTTGTGCGGATGGACGACGGTGTCGGCATCACCGTGGAACACGATGGTGGGCACGTTGCTGGCGGCCCCGGCTTTGCTGCGGCCGGTTTTCATGGCCGCCAGTGCGCCGATGATGTTGCTGGCCACGCCGCAGGCCAGGCCGGAATGCACACCCACGGCGGCAAACAGGTCAGGGTGGGTGTGGCCCAGGATGCTGGCCATGGCACCGCCTGCGGACAGCCCGGCAACAAAGATTTGGCGTGGGTCGATGGCGTGCTGCTGGGCGGTGTGGCGTACCAGGGCGGCCAGCCAGGCGGGCTCGCCGCTGTCGCGCTGTTGGTCCTTGGGTTTGAACCAGTTCCAGCAGCGCTGGGCGTTGGACTGCGGGGTTTGCTCTGGGTAGAGCACCACAAAACCGTGCTCGGCGGCCAGCGCGTTCATGCGGGTGCCGGCGGCAAAGTCGTCGGGGTTTTGGGTGCAGCCGTGCAGCATCAGCACCAGGGGCAGCGGGCTGTCCGGGGCTTCCACGGCAATGCGGGGCAGGTAGATTTTGTAGCTGTGGCTCTCGTCGTCAAAGGTAAAGCTGGCGCGGCTGAAGCTGCCGCTGCCGTCGCTGAAGCCGGGCTGCTCTGGCTCCGGCTGGGACGGTGTGCGGTAGGCCGGGGTGGCCCCCGTGCGGTGTTGCGGTGCGGCCACGCGGGAAGTTTGGACCCACTGGCGGGCTTGCTGCAGGAGTTTTTGAAGAAGGGTAGGCATGGGGAAGTGTGTTCATTAACCGGAACGAGAATTCCAGCCAATTTGGCCACTGGCGCAGGTGGATTGTGCGCAAGTAGCTATTAAAAATATAGCGATTGGGCGGTGTGTTGATTATGGCGTGGCTTTGTCCTGCCCGCGCCGCCGCCGCTCTCCCTGGTGTTCAGCCACCACTTCGACCGAGCCATCGGCGTTTTGCCGTTCCATGCGCACGTTAAAGCCCCACAGGGTGGCAACGTGTTTGAGTACGGTGGCGCTGGATTCGCCCAGCGGGCGGCGCTGGTGGCTGAAGTGGCGCAGGGTCAGCGACCGGTCGCCGCGCAGGTCCACGTTCCAGACCTGGATGTTGGGTTCGCGGTGGCCCAGGTCGTACTGTTCGGACAGCTGGTGGCGCAGGGCGCGGTAGCCGCTGTCGTCGTGGATGGTGGCGATGTCCAGCGTTTTGCGGGCGTCGTCGTCCAGCACCGAGAAGAAGCGGAATTCGCGCATCAGCTTCGGGCTGAGGTACTGGGCGATGAAGCTTTCGTCCTTGAAGTTTTGCATCGCAAAGTCAAAGGTGTCGCGCCAGGGGCTGCCCGCGATGTCGGGGAACCAGGCGCGGTCCTCGTCAGTGGGCTCTTCGCAAATGCGGCGGATGTCGCGCCACATGGCAAAACCCAGCGCGTAGGGGTTGATGCCGGAGAAATACGGGCTGTTGTACGGCGGCTGGTAGACCACGTTGGTGTGCGACTGCAAAAATTCGAGCATGAAGCCGTCGCCCAGGCGGCCTTCGTCGTACAGGGTGTTGAGCAGGGTGTAGTGCCAGTAGGTGGCCCAGCCTTCGTTCATCACCTGGGTTTGGCGCTGGGGGTAGAAGTACTGGCCGATTTTGCGCACGATGCGCACCACCTCGCGCTGCCAGGGCTCCAGCAGGGGGGCGTTTTTCTCGATGAAGTAGAGCAGGTTTTCTTCTGGCTCCAGGGGGAAGCGGGCTTCTTCCTGGGCTTCTTCGGCCTCGGCACGCGGGGGCAGGGTGCGCCACAGGTCGTTGACCTGGGCTTGCAGGTAGTCGGCGCGTTCTTTGAGGCGGGTGGTTTCTTTTTCCAGCGACAGGCGGGGCGAGCGCTTGTAGCGGTCCACCCCCAGATTGCCCAGCGCGTGGCAGGCGTCCAGCAGCTGTTCCACGGCCTCGATGCCATGGCGTTCCTCGCACTGGGCGATGTAGTGGCGGGCAAACACCAGGTAGTCCACGATGGCATCGGCGCTGGTCCACTGCTTGAAAAGGTGGTTGCCTTTGAAGAACGAGTTGTGGCCGTAGGCCGCATGGGCAATGACCAGCGCCTGCATGGGCAGGGTGTTTTCGTCCATCAGGTAGGCGATGCAGGGGTCGGAGTTGATGACGATCTCGTAGGCCAGCCCCATCTGGCCGCGTTTGTAGCGGTTTTCGGTCGATAAAAAATGTTTGCCGAATGACCAGTGGTGGTAGTAGACCGGCATGCCGATGGAGGCGTAGGCGTCCATCATTTGCTCGGCGCTGATGATCTCCAGCAGGTGCGGGTAGCCGTCTAGCTTGTAGCGGCGGGCCACCTCGCCAATGGCTTGGTCGTAGGCTTCGATGGCCTCGAAGGTCCATTCGGAGCCCATAGGCAAGAGTTTTTGGAGGGGTTTGCCCATGGTCATGCCCGTTTCTTGAATAGTTCGCGGAACACGGGGTAGATGTCGGCCACGGTGGCGATGCGCTGCATGGCAAAGTTGCCACGTGGGCCACTCTGGATGCGTTCGTATTCTTCCCACAGGTTCTGCGGCGGGCCATCGGTGATTTCGATGTAAGCAAAGAACTGGCACAGCGGCAGCAAGTGCTCTTCCAGCAGGGCTTTGCATTTGGGCGAGTCGTCGTGCCAGTTGTCGCCGTCCGACGCCTGCGCGCCATAGATGTTCCAGGCGTTGCTAGGATAGCGGGCGGTGATGATGTCATGCATCAACTTCAGCGCGCTGGACACCACCGTGCCGCCGGACTCGCGGGAGGTGAAGAAGTCGTCTTCATCGACCTCGCTGGCCACCGTGTGGTGGCGGATGAACACCACGTCGATGCGTTCGTAGTTGCGGGTCAAAAACAGATACAGCAGCATGAAGAAGCGCTTGGCGATGTTTTTACGGCCCTCGTCCATCGAGCCGGACACGTCCAGCAGGCAGAACATGACCGCCTGCGTGGTGGGCTGGGGGATGCGCACGCGGTTGTTGTAGCGCAGGTCAAAAGTGTCCACGAACGGCACGGCTTCGATCTTGGCGCGTAGCTTGGCGATGTCGCGGCGGATTTGCTCGGCGCGCGGGTCGTCGGCTTGGCCCGCGTCGAGCAGCGTTTTTAGCTCGGCCTCCAGTGCCCGAATCTGCGCCGCATACGGCCCGCCCACGGCAATGCGCCGCCCGGCCGCGCCGCGCATGGTACGGCCCATGTTGATGTTGGTGGGCATGCCGGTTTGCACGTAACCGGCCCGCACGCGGCGGTACTGGTCTATGCGCGCCAGCTGCTGTTTGACCAGGTTGGGCAGGGCGAGTTCGTCGAAAAAGATGTCCAAGAACTCGTCGCGGGTGAGGGTGAAGACGAATTCGTCCAGCCCCTCGCCGTCCTGGCTGGCCTGGCCTTTACCGCTGCCCTTGCCGCCGCCACCCTGGGGCCGCTCGACCTGGTCACCGCGCAGAAAGCGGTCGTTGCCGGGTCGTACGGTTTCCCACACGCCGCCCTGGCCGTGCTCAAACTGTGGCTCGCCAATGTCTTTGCCGGGAATGCCGATTTTTTCGCCGTTGTCCAGATCGCGCAGCCCGCGCTTGTTCACCGCGTCAGACACGGCTTTGCGGATTTGCCCCTTGAAGCGCTGGATGAAGCGGCTGCGGTTGACCGAGCTTTTGTGCTTGCTGTCAAAACGGCGGTCTACGATGCGCACGGTCATAGAGACTCCGGTTGTTAACGTGAAAGAACTTTCATGTTTCGGGTCGGCTCTGCCGTCGAAGCCATGAAAGTTAGGTCAAGACGACTTGCGCACTCTTAAATACCACTCGCACAGCAGCCGGACCTGCTTCTCGGTGTAACCCTTGCTGATCATGCGGTTGACGAAGTCCTGGTGCTTCTTTTGCTCGTCGGCGCTGGACTTGGCGTTGAACGAGATGACCGGCAGCAGCTCTTCGGTGTTGGAGAACATTTTTTTCTCGATCACCGCGCGCAGCTTTTCATACGAGGTCCACAGCGGGTTGTGGCCGTCGGCGCGGGCGCGGGCACGCAGCACAAAGTTGACCACTTCGTTGCGGAAGTCCTTGGGGTTGGAGATGCCGGCGGGTTTTTCGATCTTTTCCAGCTCGTCGTTGAGTGCGCTGCGGTCCAGCATTTCGCCGGTATTGGGGTCGCGGTACTCCTGGTCTTGTATCCAGAAGTCGGCGTAGACCACGTAGCGGTCAAAAATGTTTTGGCCGTATTCGGAATAGCTCTCCAGGTACGAGGTCTGGATTTCTTTGCCGATGAACTCGGCGTAGCGGGGCGACAAAAACTCTTTGATCGAACGCAGGTATTTTTCTTCCACCTCGGGCGGGTACTGCTCTTGCTCGATCTGCTGCTCCAGCACGTACATCAGGTGCACCGGGTTGGCGGCAATTTCGCGGTGGTCAAAGTTGAACACACGTGACAAGATTTTGAAGGCGAAGCGGGTGGACAGCCCGGTCATGCCCTCGTCCACCCCGGCAAAGTCGCGGTACTCCTGGTAGCTCTTGGCCTTGGGGTCGGTGTCTTTGAGGTTTTCGCCGTCGTAGACCCGCATTTTGGAGAAGCTGCTGGAGTTCTCGGGCTCTTTCAGCCGCGACAGCACCGAGAACTGGGCCAGCATGCGCAGCGTGTCGGGTGCGCAGGGCGCTTGGGACAAGGACGAGTTGCTCACCAGCTTTTCGTAAATATGGATTTCGTCGGACACGCGCAGCGAATACGGCACTTTGACGATGTAGATGCGGTCTAAAAATGCCTCGTTGTTGCGGTTGTTTTTAAACGCCTGCCATTCGGCCTCGTTCGAGTGGGCCAGCACCAGGCCGTCGAACGGAATCGCACCAAAGCCCTCTGTGCCCTTGTAGTTGCTCTCTTGCGTGGCGGTGAGCAGCGGGTGCAAGACCTTGATCGGGGCCTTGAACATTTCCACAAATTCCAAAATGCCCCGGTTCGACAGGCACAGGCCGCCAGAATACGAATATGCATCCGGGTCGTTTTGCGAATACGTTTCCAGTTTGCGGATGTCGATCTTGCCGACCAGGGCGGAGATGTCCTGGTTGTTCTCGTCGCCCGGCTCGGTCTTGGACACTGCAATCTGCGACAGCACCGACGGGCGTAGCTTGACCACGCGGAACTGGGTGATGTCGCCACCAAACTCCTGCAGCCGCTTGACCGCCCAGGGGCTCATGATGGTGCTCAGGTAGCGCCTGGGGATGTTGTAGTCTTTTTCCAGCAGATCTGCGTCTTCGGCTGGGTTGAACAGGCCCAGCGGCGACTCGTGTACCGGGGAGTCCTTGATGGCGTAGAACGGGACTTTTTCAATCAGCGCCTTGAGCTTTTCAGCCAAGGATGACTTGCCACCGCCCACCGGGCCCAGCAGGTAGAGGATTTGCTTCTTTTCCTCCAGCCCCTGCGCTGCGTGGCGGAAGTAGGCCACGATGTGCTCGATGACCTCTTCCATGCCGTACAGGTCGCGAAAGCTGGGGTACAGCTTGAGCACTTTGTTGGCAAAGATGCGTGACAAACGGGGGTCGGTGCGGGTGTCCACCAGCTCGGGTTCGCCAATCGCCAGCAGCATGCGCTCGGCCACGCTGGCGTAGGCCGTTTTGTCCCGTTTGCACAACTCCAGGTAGTCTTGAACCGACATCTCCTCTTCCTGTGCTGCAGCAAAGCGGCCTTGGTAGCGGGTGAAAAGGGTCATGGCATTCTCCTAGTGCATTGGATGTATGGGGTCTGAGGTCGCTTGTCTCGCTAAAGT
>CANFZJ010000138.1 GCA_947451445.1 Comamonadaceae bacterium | reverse complement strand
TGGCGACGAAAGCATTGGTGACAAAACCCGTGTCCCTCCCGGGGCGGGGATGTTCCACGGCATTACCTTTGCACCCTACGCCGTCAAGGACCAACGCTGGGCCGGCCAACACTGGGACGAATTCAAAGAAGAAATCGGTGACCTGTCGCTGAACCACTACCGCAAATTTGTCTCCAATCTGACCAGCGACAACATCATTGCCCGCAGCATCGTCAGCCCGGTGGATCTGGAACGGTCCAGCCCGAACAGCATGATGCGCGGCGACCTGCATGGCGTGGCACCCTATTTCTACCAAAGCGCCGGGCACCGACCCACACCCGATCTAGGCCAGTACACCGTGCCCGGCGTAGACCGCTTGTTCCTGGCCGGGCCCTTCCAGCACCCCGGCGGCGGCGTCTACGGCGCAGGTCGTGCCACCGCCATCAAGATGTTTGACCACCTGGGCATGGACTTCGGTGCCGTCTCCAGCGAAACGCGGCAAGACACCGGCGTTCCCGCCACCCTGGCGGCCGCCAAGAAGGAAGGTATGGTGCTGCGCGGCGCGGCCAACGAAGAACTGATGCATGTCGAGTCGCTGAACCGCGTTGGCAACGAACTGGTCATCAAGGGCAAGAGCTTTGGCACCATGCCCATGGAAGCCCGTCTGGATGCCGACTCAGCCCGCGCCGGGCTGAAGATGCTGGGCCTGTCCAAGCTGGCCTTTTTGGCCACCCTGCCGTTCCGCAAAGGGGGCGAATGATGGGCCATGTCGTCGTCACTGGCGCGCAAGGCTTTGTGGGACAGGCGCTGGTCAAACGGCTGCTGGCCGACGGCCTGAACGGCCATGCGCTGAGCCGCCTGACGCTGATGGACGTAAGGTTTGATGCCCCGCACCCCGATAACCGCGTGGTGCAGCAGGCCGGCAGCATTGCCGATACCGCCGTACGAGCCCAGGCTTATGACATGCAGGTAGATGCTGTATTTCACCTGGCTAGCATCCCCGGTGGAGCGGCGGAGAAAAACTACCCCCTGGGGCGCTCCATCAACCTGGATGCCACCTTGGGCCTGCTGGAAGACCTGCGCGGCCAAGCCAAGCCGCCCCGCTTTGTATTTGCCAGCACGGTGGCGGTCTATGGCGAAGAGTTGCCGTCACAGGTCAACGAACAAACGCTACCCGCTCCGGCCTTGAGCTATGGCGCGCACAAACTGATGGGCGAGTATCTGGTGGCCGATGCTTCGCGCCTGGGCTGGGTGCAAGGCTGCTCGCTGCGCCTGCCCGGCGTGGTAGCACGGCCGGGCGATGGCGCGGGAATGATGTCCGCATTCATGAGCCAGTTGTTCTGGAAGCTGGCGGCTGGCCAGCCGCTGACCGTACCCGTCTCGCCGGACGGCGTCGCCTGGTGGATTTCGGTGGGAGCCTGCATAGACAACCTGCTGCACGCAGCTACGGTGGACCCAGCACGCTTCAATCCACGTCGCTGCTACCAGATGCCGGTGCTACGGCTGACCGTGGCCGAAGTGGTGGAGGCCTTGGCCCAACGCTTCGGCGCCGATCGCCGGGCCTTGGTGACCTACCAGCCCGATCCCTTTATAGAAAAACTGTTTGCGGCCTACCCGCCGCTGGCAACACCGCACGCTGAAACCCTAGGTTTGGCCCATGACGGCACGGTGGCGCAATTAATTACCAGGAGCATGGAATGAATATCGTTGGATTAGAAGCATTGGTCTTCGGCGTGGAAGACATGGCCGCAGGAAAAAAATACCTGCTGGACTATGGCCTGCAAGAAGTAGAAGTCTCGGCCGCAGGTGGCACCTATGCAGCGCTGGACGGCTCGGCGGTAGTGCTGCGCCACGCCAGCGACCCCAGCCTGCCACCCAGCAATGCGCCCTCTCCCAACCTGCGTGAGACCGTGTACGGTGTGGCCGATGCCGCCACCCTGGGTGCATTGGCCGACAACCTGGGAAGCGACCGCACCGTGCATGTTGACGCCGAAGGTACGCTGCACGCTGTGGACGATGGCGGCTACGCCATTGCCTTTCTCGTCACACGCCGCCGTACCATCATTGCGCCACACATTGGCATCAACGTGCCGGGCCAAGCCCCCGGTCGTGCGCCCAACGTGTGCGCTGCCGACAAAGCGGAAAAAATCTCGCCGCGCTCCTTGTCACATGTCGTGTACTTTGTACCCGACGTCAAAAAATCCGAGGCGTTCTACCAAGACCGGCTGGGTTTTCGCGTGACCGACCGATTCATCGGCCTGGGCCCCTTCATGCGTCCACAGGGCACATTGGAACACCACACCCTGTTCATGATCCAGAGCTTTAACGACCACATGGTAGGCATGAACCATTTCACCTTCCACCTGGGGTCGGCACACGAGGTCCTGCACGCAGGCTGGCGCTTCGCCCAGCAAGGCTATAAAAGCTTTTGGGGACCAGGCCGCCACATCATGGGCAGCAACTACTTCTGGTACTTCAACAGCCCATTTGGCGGCACCATGGAATTTGATGCCGACATGGACCTGCACGACGACAGCTGGACCCCGCGCGCCATGCCGCCGGGCGCAGACAACTCGCAAATCTTCCTGTTCGAATCACGCAACAAATGGGCTCCGGGCGAGTAACTGCCGCCATGGCAGAAGAACGCCTGCTGTGCCGACTGGCCGATATACCCGACGGCGGTGCCCGCGGCCTGTTGCGCCGCGGCAACGACGACCAGGTCTTTGCACTACGCCAAGGCCAGGAGGTGTTTGTATGGCTCAACGACTGCCCGCACAACCACCGCCCCCTGGAGTACATGCAAGACCAGTTCCTGTCGGCGGACGGACAACACATCGTGTGCTACGCCCACTCAGCCCACTTCGACAGCCGCAGCGGCTACTGCTATGCCGGCCCCTGCGCAGGCCGGAACCTGACGCCGGTGCGCAGCCGCATGGAAGCCGGTGCTGTATGGATTCCCGCCGAGCTACCGACTATTTTTGATTGAGAGAAAACCGCCATGTTCCAATATTTTCCCACCAACTACGTGTGGAGCCTGTCCACCATGATCGCGCTGAACCACGGCGGTAACGTGGGTGAAATCGATGCCATGTGCGCCCCGCTGCTGGATGCCGCGCGCGGCGGCGATGACCTGGGCACGCTGGCTTTTTACGAAGCCTGGAAGGGCGGTGGCGACAAGCTGATCGCACTGGCAGAAGACGACCTGGCCAAAGGACACAAGCTTTCGGCTGGTGAAAAGCTGGGGCGGGCTGCGTTGTACTACTGCATAGCGGAACGCATGCAAGCCCACGGATTTGACGCCAGGCTGGCCATGTACCAGCGCTCTCTGGCCTTGTTTGCCCAGTCCCGTACCCTGGCACGCGAAAACTGCGAACGGGTGGAAATTCCGTTTGGCGACCAGCACCTCAGTGGCCTGCTGGTGCGTGCAGAGAACACCGCAGGCCCCGCCCCCATCGTGGTGGTGATGAATGGCCTGGACAGCACCAAGGAAATGCTGCAAAAAAGCGTCATGGGTACCCTGTTTGCCCGCCGAGGCCTGTCCGCGTTGTTTATCGACCAGCCTGGCACCGGGGAAGCGCTGCGTCTGCATGGCATGCCGGCTGTGTACAACACCGAAGTCTGGGCCAGCAAGATTGTCGATTGGCTGGCGCAGCAGCCCTACGTGGATGCCCAACGCATTGGCGCACTGGGTGTATCGCTGGGTGGTTACTACTGTCCACGCGCCGTGGCGTTCGAACCCCGCTTTGCCTGCGGCGCTGTCTGGGGAGCCAACCACGACTGGCGCGCAGTGCAGCAGGCCCGCCTGAACCGCGAAGGCGAAAATCCGGTGCCCCATTATTGGAAGCACGTCCAGTGGGTATTTGGTGCAACGGATATGGACGATTTCCTGGCCAAGGCCGAAAACATGCACCTGAACGGCGTACTGGACCGCATCCGCGTCCCCTTCCTGGTCACACATGGCGACAACGACCGGCAAATTCCGTTGAAGTACGCGCACCAGACCTTTGCGCAACTGGTCCATTGCCCCAAGAAGGATTTGTTCATCTTCACAGCCCGCGAAGGTGGGGTGGAGCACAGCTCACTGGACAACCCGAACAACGCCGGCAACCAGATCGCCGATTGGCTGGCAGAGCAACTGGGTGGAACCACCGCGTAACACGGTTTAAGTAAAGAATTGGAGACAAACATGGCATTGGTCAAGAAAGTTCTGGTCGTCGGTGGCGGCATAGGAGGCATGTGTGCCGCCATCCAGCTGCGCAAGCAGGGCGTGGACGTTGTGCTGGTCGAGCAGAACCCGCAATGGGCGCCGGATGGCGCAGGCATCACCATCAGCGGGCCCACACTGCGCGCGCTGCGCACCGTGGGCGTGGTGGATGAAGTCATTCGCCGAGGCGGCCAATGGACGCATATCGACCTGTGCGCCGCCGATGGCAGCGTGATGGTGACCCTGCCCATGGAGCGAACCACCACCGCCGAAGAGCTGCCACCGGCGGGCGGCATCATGCGCCCGGTGCTGGCCGAAATTCTGGCCAACGCCACCCGCGCCTCGGGCACCACGGTACGCCTGGGCCTTAGCTTTGAATCCATGGTCCAGGACGGAGACGGCGTGGACGTGGTTTTCAATGACGGCAGCCGGGACCGCTACGATCTGGTGGTGGGGGCCGATGGCGTGCTGTCCAAGGTGCGCGCGGTCATCCTGCCGGAATTTGCCGGGCCACGCTTTACCGGCCAGGGCAGTTGGCGCGCAGTGGTGCCGCGCACGCGGCAAAACTCGTCCATCTACATGGGCAAGACCACCAAAGCCGGGTTGAATCCGGTGTCCGCCACCGAAAGCTACCTGTTCGTGCTGGACCGGCGCGAAGGCCTGGAATTCATTGCCCCCGACCAATGGCCGCACCTGCTGGCCGAACTGATCTCGGAGTTTGGTGGCTCGATTGCCGAAATCCGCGATGGCCTGCTGAACGGCACCCTGCGCCACGACCGTATCGTCTACCGACCCCTTGCCGGGCACCTGATCGACGCACCCTGGCACCGTGGCCGCATCGTGCTGTTGGGCGATGCTGTGCATGCCACCACGCCCCACCTGGCATCCGGCGCGGGCATGGCTATTGAAGGTGCCGTAGTGCTTGCCGAGGAACTGGGCCGCCGCCACTTCCTGGAAGGCGCGCTGATGGCTTACGCAGGCCGCCACTACGACCGGGCCCGGCTGGTGGTCAGTGCTTCGGCCCGCATGGGCGAGATCGAGCAAACCGGAGGCTCCCAGGACGAGCACCGCCAGGTCATGCTACATGCCATGCACGCGCTACGCGCGCCCATTTAACGCTCCAACTACATACGATTGCCATGACTACAAACTCCCACAAACGCATCGCCCTGGTCACCGGAGCCGCTGGCGGCCTGGGCCATGCGTTCGCCCTGCGCCTGGCCGCCAGCGGCCACCAACTGGTGCTGACCGACCGCGAACCCTGCAGCGCCCTGGCCGAAGAGATCCGTGCCAACGGTGGCCAGGCCCATGCGCTGGACTGCGACCTGTCCGATACCGCCGACGTACAGCGCTTCGCGGCCCGGATGCTTGACAAGATAGGCCACATAGACGTGTTGGTGAACAACGCCGCCTTCATGCCCCACGCCGCCATGGGCGACATCAGCGCCGCCCTGTGGCGCCAGGTGATGTGCGTCAACATCGACGCGCCGTTTTTGCTGGCGCAGGCATTCGCGCCCGGCATGGCGCAGCGCCGCTGGGGGCGCATCATCAATCTGGCATCCAGCACAGTCTGGGGCCCGCCGCCCGGCATGGCGGCGTATGCCGCCAGCAAAATGGGCGTCATCGGCCTGACCCGTGCGCTGGCCTCCGAACTGGGCGGCCAGGGCATTACCGTCAACGCCATCTCCCCCGGCCTGACGCGCCACCCCGGCAGTGCCGCCAACATCCCGCCAGAGGCTTTTGAAGGCGTGCGCATGCGCCAGTTCATTCCGCGCACCGAACAGCCCGAAGACCTGACCGGGGCGCTGGCATTCCTGGCCTCCGACGATTCGGCCTTTATTACCGGGCAGGTGTTGAATGTAGACGGCGGGGGATTTGGCTTTTAACGTTCAGGCGACCAACTGCTCCACCGGGAGCAGGGTCTGTGCTTTCGCAATGATCTTCTCGCGCAGCCACTGGCTGCCAGGGTCCAGATCGCGGTAGCGGTGCCACTGCAAGGTTTCCACCAGGCGCGGCGGTTCAAAATCCAGCCGCACCAACCGTAGCGGCCACTGTTGCACGGCCTGCAAGGCCATGCGGGTATGCAAGGTGGCGGCGCGGTGGGTGTCCAGCAACAGCGGCGGCAGCAAGCCAAAGCTGTTCAATACCACTTCCACATGCGGCAAAACACCATGTTCGCTGGTGAACCAGGTTTCAAACTGGGGGCGCCCGCTGTTTTCCATGGTGACGTGGCGCAGCGTCTTGTACTGGTCCAGGCTCACACTGCTGCCCACGTCGGAATTGGCCGCGTCCACCACCAGGAAGTAGCTGTCTTCAAACAAGACGGTACGGGCCTGGTTGGGGGTGGTGAAACGCTCCGGGTTGATAACGAAATCCACCTCCCCATTTTCCAGGTCCACGGCAGCAGTATTGCTGGGGTGGTGAAACTCCACGGTTACGTGGGGGGCCTCGTGGTGCACTTCCCGCAGTACGTCCAGCAGCAGCACCTGGATCACATAGTCCGAAGCGACGATGGAGAACTGGCGACGTGAACTTGCCGGGTCAAATTCGGGGCGGATCGCCAAGGTTGCATCCAGGCGCACCATCAAATCATTGACCTTGCCCACCAAGGTTTCAGCCAATGGCGTGAGCTCCATGCGCCGCCCCACCGGGGTGATCAGCGGGTCGTCAAAGTATTCGCGCAGGCGCGCCAACATGCCGCTCATTGCAGATTGCGAAACGTGCAGGATTTCACCGGCACGGGTAACGTTGCGTTCGGTCAGCAGCACCCGCAAAGCGGTGAGCAAGTTCAGGTCAAGTCGGTGGTAGCGCATGGCGGCAGTGGCGTGGGAGTGTGCCCAGTGTAGGGCGCGGCTGCGGCCCGCAGGGCGAAAGCAAGGGTAATCCCATATATGTGAGTTGGCGATGCATGCCATCGCCAGATTTGATTTCCGCCACAGGAAAGCCCCCCCTACGATGCGCGTACTTTCACCTACCACCTGACATGAAAAACAATCCTCTCAAGGGCTGGCAAGTCGATCGCTCACAGATCCGCAACTGGGGCGTGGACCTGCAGCGCCCCGAATGCATTTTGGCCGAATCCGACGGCACACTATGGATCGCCGATACCCGCGGCGTCATGCGCATCGCGGCCGACGGAACCCAAAGCCTGGTCCGCCAGCAAGGCGTAGCCGAACGCACGCTCGATGCCGCCTCACGGCTGATGGGCGGCAGCCTGCCCAATGGCATTGCCTTTGACCGCGACGGCAACATCGTGATCGCCAACTTTGGCACCGACGCGATCGAGCTGATGGACCGCAGCGGCGCATCGCGCACCCTGTACAACCGCATTGACGGCCAGCCCCTGGGAAAAACCAATTTTGTGCTGAGCGACTCCCAAGGCCGCATCTGGTTCACCGTGACCACGCGGCTCGACCCCTGGACCCGCTCCATCAACGAGAAAACCCCGGACGGCTACGTCGGCCTGATCGACGCCAAAGGCATCCGCATCGTGGCGGACGGTTTTGTCGGTACCAATGAAATCCGCCTGGACGCCAACGAAGAATGGCTGTACGTAGTGGAGTCCAACGCGCGCCGCATCTCCCGCCTGCGGGTTGCGCCCGACGGCAGCTGTTCCGAGCGTGAAATATTTGGTCCCAGCAACCTGGGCGGCATCCCCGACGGCTTTGCCTTCGATACCTTTGGCAACCTGTGGATCACGCTGATCATGGCCGAACGGCTGGTGGCACTGACGCCCGAAGGCGACTTGCTGACCCTGTTGGACGACGGTAAACCCGAAGCGATTGCCAACTTTGACCGCCACTTTTACGGCGGCACCATGACCCCCGACATCATGGCTACCTGCCAAGGCAGCCTGGCCC
>CANFZJ010000137.1 GCA_947451445.1 Comamonadaceae bacterium | reverse complement strand
CGAGCCCTTGATCAGGCGGTCATAGGCAATGACCTTGACGCCCTTGTCAGCCGCGTTTTGCAGCACTTTGGACAGGGTGGTACCGTCAATGGAGGCGATCACCAGGACTTTCACGCCCTTGGTCACCATGTTCTCAATTTGCGCCAACTGGTTGGGAATGTCGTCATCCGCGTATTGCAGGTCGGTCTTGTAGCCGCGCTCTTTCAAAACCTTGACCATGTTGTCGCCGTCAGCGATCCAGCGGGCCGACGATTTGGTGGGCATCGAAATACCGATGGAACCCTTGTCTTGCGCGCTGGCCTGCGTGGCAATGCCGAGTGCCGCCAAGGCAACGCTGGCCACCATGGTTTTGATAAAAATACGTTTCATTCAATTGTCTCCGAGGGGGTTGAAAAGGCGCGCTCAGTATCTGGCGCACCGTGGGGATACGTATCAGTATTTACGTTTAGGGAACTCTTTGGCGGCCACTTCCATGGGGAAGATGCCCTCTTCGGTCACGATGCGTTTTTGCAGGGCTTTGCCTGCTTTCAGGTCCTTCACCGCCGACATCAGCTGAGGGCCCAGCAACGGACTGCATTCCACCGACACGTTCAACTTGCCGGCAATCATGGCTTCAAAAGCACCCTTCACCGCGTCGATGGAGATGATGGTGATGTCCTTGGCGGGCTTCATGCCCGCTTCTTCGATCGCCTGGATGGCACCAATGGCCATGTCGTCGTTGTGCGCGTACAGCACATTGATCTTCTTGCCCTCGGCCTTCAAGAAGGCTTCCATGACTTCCTTACCCTTGGCACGGGTGAAGTCACCGGTTTGCGAGCGGATGATCTTGAACTTGGGGTCGGCCTTGATGATTTCTTCAAAACCCTTTTTACGGTCGATGGCCGGGGCGGAACCCACTGTGCCCTGCAGTTCCACAATATTCACCTCGCCGGTGCTGCCCTTCATGGCATCCACCAACCAGCGACCGGCTTTGCGCCCCTCTTCCACAAAGTCCGAGCCCATGAAGGAGACATAAAGCGAGTCGTCCTTGACGTTGACGGAACGGTCGGTCAACACCACCGGAATCTTGGCCGCCTTGGCTTCACGCAATACGGTTTCCCAACCCGACTCCACCACGGGTGAGAATGCAATCACGTCCACCTTTTGGGCAATGAAGGAGCGGATGGCTTTGATCTGGTTTTCCTGCTTTTGCTGCGCGTCAGAAAACTTCAGCTCAATACCGGCGTCTTTGGCCGAGGCCTTGATCGACTCGGTGTTGGCGGTACGCCATTCGCTTTCAGCACCGACCTGGCTGAAACCCAGGACGATTTTTTTCTGCGCAAAGACGGTGCCGGGGAGCAGCCCGACCAGAGGTGCGACGGCCAGTGCGGCAGCCAGAGTACGGCGGTTCATTTGCATGCTTGTCTCCTTGTGGTTATGTGTAGTGGCCAAGTTCGGCAGCCAAACCGAATTAATGAACACTTAATTACTAACGGTGGCGAGTCTATGGATTTTTTTGCTATCAATCTAATGGTTTTTTAGACAAAATACATATCAATGTTCACATACTGGAAAACCCGATGACCACCACTCCCCACTGGTTTCTGCGCGCACGGCTTAAAACACGGCAGCTGCTGCTGCTGGTCACCTTGGCCGAAGAAGGCAACATCCACCGTGCGGCGCAAATACTGAACATGACCCAGCCCGCTGCGTCCAAGTTGCTCAAGGACCTGGAAGATGCGCTGGAAGTCTCGCTGTTTGACCGCCTGCCACGCGGCATGCGCCCTACCTGGTACGGTGAAACCATGGTCCGCCACGCCCGTGTGGCGCTGGCCAGCCTGCAGCAAGCACACGAGGAGCTCACCGCGCTCAAGGCCGGGCGGTTCGGCCAGGTCGGCGTGGGGGCCATCACCTCCCCCGGCCTGGCCTTGCTGCCCACTGCGGTAGCCATGGTCAAGCAAGAGCAGCCTGCGTTGCGCATCGCGATTGAGATCGAAACCAGCCCGGTGCTGATCGAGCGGCTGCAGCAGGGCAAGCTCGACATCCTGGTAGCACGCCTGTTTGCCGAGCACGACAAAACCAATCTGCGCTACGAACCCCTGACCGAAGAACCGGTATGCGCCGTCGTACGCCCCGGCCACCCCCTGCTCAGCAGAAGCAACCTGACCCTGGCCGACGTGGGGGACGCAGGCTGGATCGTGCCGCCCGCTGGCAGCGTATTGCGCCACCGGTTCGAGCTGATGTTCCAGGAAGTGGGGCTCGCCGCCCCCGGCAACGTGATCGAATCTGCCGCGCTGCTGTTCATCACCCGCATGCTGGAGCAAAGTGACATGCTGGCCGTGGTGTCGGCAGAGGTGGGGCAGTACTACGCGGCCCACGGCCTCATCGCCATCGTGCCGCTGGACATTCCCTGCCACATGGATGCATTTGGCATCATCACCCGCACCGACCGGGTGCCGTCGCCCGCCGCCAAGGTGATGATGGATGCACTGCGGGCCGCCAGCCTGCCGCTGTACACCCCTCAACTGCAGGCAAAAGACTGATCAGGCCCAGCCCGCGTCTACCTTGAACTCTTGCGCGGTGCACATGGCGCCGTCGCTGGATGCCAAAAACAGCACCATGCGTGCAATGTCGTCGGGCAACAGTTTGTCGGGCAGGCACTGGTTGCGTTTGATTTCTTCTTCGCCCTCGGCGTTCAGCCAGAGCTGGATTTGCCGCTCGGTCATCACCCAGCCTGGCGATACGGTGTTGATGCGGATGCGGTCTTGGCCCAAGGTCTTGGCCAGCCCGCGCGTCAAGCCGTTCACAGACGACTTGGCGATGGCATAGCAGGGGTAGCCTGCCCCTTTGCCCTGCCAGCCCGTGGAGCCCAGGTTGATGATGGAGCCCGCGCCCAAACGCCGCATGCCCGGCACTACCGCCTGGATGGCAAAAAACGCAGGCCGCTCATTGATGGCCATGCGCTGGTCATAGTAGTCGGGAGTGACCGACTCCAGCGTATGCCGGTCGTCGCTGGCCACGTTGTTCACCAGCACCGAAAAGTCGCCCAGCTCCAGCGCGGCATCGGCCACTGCGGCTTGCAGGGCCGCAATATCGCGCACATCGCACTTGCGCCACCAGGGCGCGGCATAGCCAGCGTCCACCAACCGCTGGGCCAAGGCCCGACTGGCATCTTCGGCCACATCCACAAACGCCACGCGCGCGCCCTGCTGCGCAAAAGCCGCCACCATGGCAGCCCCAATACCGCTGCCGCCACCGGTCACAAAAACCGACTGGTTCCGCAAACTCGGGTAGATAGAAAAAGAAGGTGCTGGAACCGTGTTGGCAGCAGGGGAAGTCAAATGGATAGGAGGCATTGTTATTGCAATATAAATATCAGTTAATACGAAAATATATTATTTTCGATATAACTATGCCTGCATATCTGCACAAGATCAAGCAAGGCCCCACCCATCGCCCACCGCTGCGCTTACCGGTCGCTACGGTGGCATCCGCAAGAATTTATAAGAAAAGTGGCTCTAGCGCCCACAAACTGTGCGGTAATAGCTATTAAAATAATAGCAATAGGACTTATGCAGCGCCGCCCTGTGTCGCCCTCCGGGCGCGCAGGGGACTTGCGTAAGTCCCAAGCTATTTAAAGGCTCACACCGCAGGCCGCAGCCCCTGCAGCACCCTATGCAGAGCCACGAAGGCCTGGGTCAGCTTGTGCTGCGGGTCCATGTAGACCATGGGCAGGCATTGCTCGTGCGATTCGCGGATCTTCACCGACGACGGCAGGTAGGGCTGCAGCACCGGCAGGCCCTCGGCCACCAGCTCGGCCACCATGCGCTGGGGCAAGTTGGCACGCGGCTGGAACTGGTTGACCACAATCCCCTCCACCACCAGCGCAGGGTTGTGGTCGGCCTTGATCTCTTCCACGTTGGCCAGCAGGGTGTACAACGCCTTGCGGGCAAACTCGTCGCAGTCAAACGGAATCAGGCAGGCGCGTGCCCCCATCAGCGCCGAGCGGGTGTAGAAGTTCAGCGCGGGCGGGGTGTCGATATAGATGCGGTCATAGCCACCCGCCAGTTGCTGCAGCGCCTCACGCAGCTTGTACAGCTTGTGGCGCGACTCCAGCTTGCTCTCCAGCTCGGCCAGCGCGGGGCTGGACGGCATCACGTGCAGATTGGCATGCGGCGTGGCGACGATGAAGTCGGTGGGCAGCACCGTGCGCAGGCTGTAGCTCAGGCTGTGCTCAAACAAGCCCGCCACCGTGGGCTGGTCGTCCTTGGCCTGTGCCCCCAGCAAATAGCTGCTGGAGTTGCCCTGCGGGTCCAGGTCGATCACCAGGGTGCGCAGGCCCTGGCTGGCGCTAATGGCGGCCAAATTGCAGGTGATGGTGGACTTGCCCACCCCACCCTTCTGGTTAAAAACAACAATCGGCATGGCGAACTCCCTATTTCTGACGGATCGCCAAGTCTAACTTTCATGCCATGGGTGGAAAGTGCCGCGTGCGCACCGCCCGCCCGGCCTTGTCGATCAGCAGGGCATCCACATCCGGCTGGCTGTCGGCCAGCGCCAGGGCCCGCTCCACCCCCAGCACCATCATCGCGGTGGACAGGCCGTCGGCCTGGATGCCCGTAGGGGCCAGCACGGTGGCGCTGGCCAAACCAGGGGGTGAATCGCCACTGGCCGGGTCAAAAATATGGTGGTGCACAAAGTCGGCGCTGAACACACTGGCGTAGTCACCCGAAGTCGCCATCCGGCGCTGGTCCAGCTGCACCCGCCCCACCAACACGCCCGGCTGGCGTGGATGCGCAATACCCAAGGCCCACGCAGCCCCGGCCTTGCCGCCCAGCGCCCCGTGCTCCCCGGTGTCCACCAGCGCGTGCTGCACGCCGTGGGCACGTAGCGCTTGCAACGCCAAATCCACCGCGTAGCCCTGTGCCACGCCGTTCAGGGTCACACCCATGCCCGCCCGCCCCAGGCGCAGCTGCTGTGGTTGCACCTGCAGTTGCCGCCAATCCACCAGTGCCCGTGCTGCTGCGATGGCCTGCACCGACGGCAAACCACCCTGGGCCCGTGCCTGGTGAAACAACAGCCACAACGGCTGCACGGTGCTGTCAAACGCACCCGCCGTGCGCTGCGCCAGCTGCTGCGCAAACGCCAGCACGGCCAGCACATGGGCATCGGGGGCGTCCAGCACGCCGTGCTGGTTCAGCCGGTACAGCTGGCTACCAGGCTGGTGCAGGCTCATCAACGCGTCCACCTTTTTCGCCTGGCCCAACGCAGCGGCAATGGCCGCCTGGGCCTGCACGGCATCGGCATGGCGCACATGGATGCTGATCGTGGTGCCAAAAGCCAGGTCCGCCCCGGTGTGCAACGCCAAACCGGCGCTGCTGCCGACCAGGCCCCAGCCCAGCGAGGCCGAAATCAACGTGCGTCTGCGCATAGGTTCTCCTTCATGCAATGGGCTGGATGGCGATGGTCTTGGCGCGTTTTTTGTCCAGCAGCAGCGGTGCGCACAGGTCGTCGCTGGCGTACACCACCACACAATCCATGCACTGAAAGCATTCGTCGTACTGCACCTCGCCGCTGGGAGCGATGGCCTGGTAGTCGCAGCGGTGGCGGCAAGTTTGGCAAGGCGTGCCACAGGCGGCACGGCGCGGTATCCAGTCCAGCAGGCGTAAGCGCCCCAGCACGGCCAGCCCAGCGCCCAACGGGCACAGGTAGCGGCAGAAAAACTTGGTCACCACCATGCTGGCCACCAGCAGCCCCAGCGCGTACAGCACAAACGGCCAAGAGCGCACAAAGTTCAGGGTGATGGCGGTTTTGAACGGCTCCACCTCCACCAGCCGGTCGGTCAGCGCCGGGGCCGCCACGGCACTGGCCAAAATGCCCGCCAGCACCACGTATTTCAGCCCTTTTAAGCGCCGGTCGGTCACCGGTTTGAAGCGGATGCGCGGCACTTTGAGCCACGCACCCAGCTGGGCGCTGAACTCCTGCAGCGCGCCAAACGGGCACAGCCAGCCGCAAAACGTGCCGCGTCCCCACAGCACCAGCGACACCAGCGTGAAAGCCGACAAGATAACCGTCATCGGGTCGTACAAAAAGAAGCCTAGCCCGCGCCCGGCCAGCAGTGCCTGCAACACGCTGGTGAAGTTGACGATGGACAGCTGGCCCTGCGCAAACCAGCCAATAAAAAACAGCGTGAACAGCAGGTAGCCGGTGCGAAACAGCGCAAACCGCCGCGCCTGCGCCACCAACCGCCTTTGCAGTACCAGCGCCACCGCCAACACCAGCAGGCCCGCCAGCAGCACGGCCAGCTCCCACTGCCGGTCGTGCCAAATGCTGCGCCAGGTTTTGTTGTCACCCTCGGGCGCGGTGTAGAAACGCTCGGGCAGCGTGAAGTCCAGCCCCAGTACCTGGGTGATTTTTTCGGGATAGACCTGCCCCTTCAGCCGGGTGATGGGCAGTGCAAAGTGCAGCGTGCGCGCGGGGTCTAGTCCAGCCTGGGCAATGACCCGAAACACGGCCACCGACGACATATCCAGCCCGGTCGCATCCTTCAACGCCAGATCCAAATTCAGGTCGCGCATTTCAATCGGCAACTGGTTTTGCGACAGCGCAATGCGTTCGGGCGTAGTGCCCCGCACAAAGTTGTCGCCCAGTAAGTCGTAGCGCCCTTTGGACATCACCAAAATCGCCTGGTCGCCTTCGTCCAAACGGCCTTGCAATGCAGCCCACGACGCATCGCTCAGCAGGCTGCGGCCGATGCTGGGCACCGACACATAGGCCACCACCAGGTCGATGAACAAGCCGTCCGGCTGGGCAGTGGCGTCCGCGTCGAGCCCCGTGCCCGGCGTACCGACAAAGGCACGCTCCACGTCACGGTTGCGCAGTTGCAGGTGCTGCACCAGGCCGCTGTCCAGCAAACCGGCCAGGGTGTGGGTTTCCAGCACCCCAGGCAAAACATGCGCCACCAACTCGGGGTCGCGGCCCTCGGCATAGCCCAGCTTTTTGCGCGCCACTTTGAGCGCGGCCGACAATATGCTTTGGTTGATGATGCGCACTGACGCCGTGGCCTTGGACACACCGTCAATCTGCACGCTGGCCCCGGACGCCGTTTTGGCGCTGCCTGTCCAGATGCGGATGTTCTGCTTGAGCGACAGGTTTTTGTACTGCTGCAAAAACGCCACCAGCGCGCCCTCGCCCAACCCATCCAGAAACACCGGCTCGTGCTGCGACACCAGTTGTACATCCATAAAGCCGCCGCTCGGGTCCAGCAGCACCAGCAGGTTGACCGGCACGCCGGAAAACCCGGGAATGGGCGCCAGGTCTACCGACTCAAACGCATAAGCGACCAGCTTGTTTTCGGTCGCGTTTTGCTGAAAGATCGGCCAGACCGGTATCTCGCTGTCTTTGCTGCCCACGATGAACGGCGGCGGGTAGCGCTGCACCATGCGCGCATGCGTCATTTCCCCGGCTGACGCGCTGGCGCATGACCAGACCAGCACCACGGCCAGCCACCAAGTGCGCCAGAACATATCAAGCCAACGGGTGCAAGGCGCGCGACGAGGCATCGTCGCGGAACACGATGGGCACTGTGCGCCGGGCCGGAGCCTCGCGCACCAGCGTGACCACTTTGTCGTGCTGGGGCGACTTGCTGCACACCGGGTCGGCCTGGGTGGCGTCGCCGGTGATTTGAAACGCCTGGCAGCGGCAACCGCCAAAGTCTTTGTGCCGCTCGTCGCAGTCGCGGCACGGCGCTTGCATCCAGCTGTCGCCCCGGTAGGCATTGAAGGCCTGGCTGCGCGCCCAAATGTCGGCCAGCGGTTGGTCTTGCACGCGGGGCAGGTCCAGCCCCGGCAGGTTGCGGGCGTTGTGGCAGGGCAGCGCCGTACCGTCAGGGGCTACCGCCAGAAACACCGCGCCCCAGCCGTTCATGCAGGCCTTGGGCCGTTCTTCAAAATAATCGGGCACCACAAACAAAATGCGGCAGCGGTCGCCAATCTCGGCACGGTAGCGGTTCACCACCGCTTCGGCCTCCACCAGCTGGGCGTGGCTGGGCATGAGGTGGTCTCGGTTGGTCCAGGCCCAACCGTAGTACTGGGTGTTGGCCAGT
>CANFZJ010000136.1 GCA_947451445.1 Comamonadaceae bacterium | reverse complement strand
GCGCGGCCATTGCCAGCCTGGGCGGCAGCTTTGCGCTGGACCGCTGGGCCACCCGGCCCACCTGCAGCCCGCACCACACGGCCAGCGCCGTGGCTTTAGTGGGTGGTGGCTCGCCTCCACGCCCTGGTGAAATATCGCTGGCCCACCACGGCGTGCTGTTTTTGGACGAGCTGCCCGAATTTCCCCGTGCCGCGCTCGAAGCCCTGCGCGAGCCGCTGGAAACCGGCCGTATCACCATTGCCCGCGCCGCCCGGCGGGCCGAGTTTCCGGCGCGCTTCCAGCTCGTCGCCGCCATGAACCCCTGCCCCTGCGGATTTTTAGGCGCACGCCAGCCCGCCTGCCGCTGCAGCCCCGACCAGGTGGCCCGTTACCAGGGCAAACTCAGCGGCCCGCTGATCGACCGCATCGACCTGCACATCGAAGTGCCCGCCCTGCCCGCCGACGAACTGCTGCACGCCCCGCCGGGTGAATCCACCGACGCCATCCGCGCCCGCTGCGCCCTGGGCCGCCAGCGCGCCATCGACCGCCAGGGCAGCACCAACCAGGCACTGCACGGGCAAGACATCGACACCCACATCCACCTGGACCCGGCCGCCGCCCAGTTCCTGCACACCGCCGCCGCCCGCCTGGGCTGGTCGGCCCGTGGCATCCACCGCGCGCTGAAAGTGGCCCGCACCATTGCCGATTTGGCCGGGGCACCCAGCACCCAAGTCGCCCACGTCGCCGAGGCCATGCAGTACCGGCGGGCGCTGCGGGCGGCGGGGTAGCCGCCTGGGGCACGGTTGCGCCGGGAAGGCACTATTTATTTAATAGCTACTCACGCTCATTCCACCTGCACCAGAGGCCTATTTGATGCTTAATTTGGCACAGGACTGGTGTGTGGTGCGGACATGGGCAGGCGCAGCTCAAACAGCGCCCCTTCGCCCTCCACGCTGCGCACCACCAGGCTGCCACCCATCACGGTGGCGACGGCGTTGTACGAGATGTGCAGGCCCAGGCCGGTGCCGCCCCGGCCCATTTTGGTGGTGACGAAGGGGTCGAAGATGCGGTCCAGCAGGTGGGCCGGGATGCCGCGCCCGTCGTCGGCCACACGCAGCAGGATACTGCCGTCGTCGGCCCGCGCACCGGTGATGCGGATGCAGCCCTGGGCGCGGTCCTCAAAGCCGTGGACCACCGCGTTGGTGACCAGGTTGGCGATGACCTGGCCGAGTGCGCCGGGGTAGCTGTCCAGCAGCAGGTCGGTGGGTACATCCACCACGGTCTGGTAAGGGGTGCGGCCCAGGGTGGGGCGCAGGCTGGCCAAAATCTCGTGCACCACCTCGGCCAGCGCAAAGCGGCGGCGCTGGGCGCTGGTTTGGTCCACGGCCACCTGCTTGAAGCTGGTGACCAGGTCGGCTGCGCGGTGCAGGTTGCGGGTGGCGATGCTGGTGCCCTGCTCGACCCCGGCCAGCAGGGCGTCCAGCGCGCTGCGGCGCAGGCCGTCTTGCATGGAGCGGCGGAACTGGCGTACCTCGTCGGCCAGCGCGGTGACGGCCATCAGGCCGTTGCCCAGCGGGGTGTTCAGCTCGTGCGCCACGCCAGCGACCAGCCCGCCCAGGGCGGCCATTTTTTCGGCCTGGACCAGTTCGCTCTGGGTGGCTTGCAGGGTGGCTACCGTGCCGGACAGCTCGGCATTCAGGCTGGCCAGGGCCTCGGTGCGGCGCTGCACCCGGGCCTCCAGCCCGCTGTTGAGTTCACGCAGCTCATTTTCAATACGCTGCATGTCGGTGATGTCCACCGCCGCCCAAACCAGCAGCGGGGCGGTGCCTATCGGCGTCCATTGGCGGGATATCTGGAACAACCGGGGCTGCCCATCGCTGCGCAGCATCCAGCCTTCGGCGGTGGGCAGGCCCGCCTTCAGTTGCGCCAGCACGGCGCTACGTTCTTCGGGGCTGGGCCACAGCCCCACCTCGTTGCCGGTACGGCCCAGCACAGCTTCACGCCGGTGGCCAAAGGTCTCGCACCAGGCATCGTTGACGTCCAGCAGCGCAAACGGCAGATCAACCTCGGTGACCGACATGGGCATGGGCGACGCGTTGAAGATGGCCTGTATTTTTTGCCCGCGCTCAAACTGTTCGGTGGCCATCTTTTCCAGGTGGGCGGACAAGTGGTTGAACTCTTCGATCGCGCCGCGCGGCCAGGTGCCGCCCGCTGCGCCCTGGGTGATTTGCGCGGCGCGCGCCACGATGCTGCGCAGGGGGCGGGTGAGCCAATTGGCCCAGTACGGGGCCATCAACAGGCCGACCAGCAGCACGCCAGCAAACCCACCCACCACCACCAGCACGGTGCGGCGCACTTCGCTGTTTTCAAAGTGGGCGGGGATGCCACCGATGAAATACCAGTCCAGGTCTTGGGAGTGGGCGACGGCGGGGTGGTATTGGCGGCCCATGAAGCTGAACTTGTCGGGCGGCGGCTGGCCGGTGAATTGGGCCGCCAGCAGCGGCAAATTCAGCATATTGGCGGTGCCCACATGCACGCCACCTTCGCTGTCGGCCACGATCTCGCCCTGGCGGTCTACCAGCCAGATGGACGACACCCGACTGCCTGCGGCCAGTTGAAAAGTGCCCAGCAGGTGGGATACCGGCACTTCGGCCAGCAACACCTGGTCCTGGCCCACCGGGTACGCCACGCCCGCCGTCACCACGCCAGACATGGCCGACAGGTACTTGTCGCCCCACACCAAATGGCGCGATGCCTGCGCGGCCAGAAACAGCGGGTTGGCCGACAGGTCGCTGCCCAGCACCTCGTCACGGCGTGGCTGCAGCGCGTTGGAGACCCCGGCGGCCAGCACCCGGCCCTGGGGCGATACCAGGTAAATGGCCCGAAAGGCCCGCCCGTCGCCCACTGCCCGCTGCAGCAAGGCACCCGCCTGCGGTACGGCCATGCCTTGCACCGCCTGGCTGAGTAGCTCCATGCGGGTCTCCAGCGAGCCGAGAAGGGTCTTCACCAGGGACGCGATCTCGCCGACATCGCGCGCCACCAGCAATTTGTTGGCCCCCTCGATCTGGGCGATGCGGACCAGCAAGATGGTGCCCCCCACAATCGCAAAGGTGAGCAGAATGGTCGCTACCAGCAGGGCTGCCAGGTACGCGCGCAGCCGCAAGACCATCAGGGCACCCGCACAAACCGGCCTGCATGGACCTCGGTGAAATACATCTTGCGGTTGGTGTCGCCGAAGCGGTCAAACCGGATGGTTTGCTGCAAGCCCTGGTAGGGACCGTGCTGCAAGATGGCGTCTTTGACCGATTCGCCCGCAGTGCGCTGGTCCAGCGCCTGCAGCAGCACAGTGGCTGCGTCGTAGCCCGCCAGCGCGCTGAAGCCGGGCTCCCGCGCAAACCGGGCCAGGTAGGCGGCGTGGAACGCACGGTAGCGCGCCGAGTCGTCGTCGCGCTGAAACGCCTGCGCCGTCAGCAAGCCCTCCACCGCGCGCCCGCCCAGCGCCATCAAGGCTTCGCTGGAGGCCCATTCCGCAGCGCTTTTGGGCAGGCCAGGAGCCAGTTTTTCGGCCTGCTGGGCCAGCAAGGCCACATCGGCGGTCTTGGCGATGAACAAGAGGCCGTCAGGCCGCCCGTCCAGCATCTGGCGTACCGTAGCCGCCATGCCTGCGTCGGCCGTACCAAATGCCACTTCGGCCACCACGCTGCCACCATGGGCCACAAAGGCGGTCCGAAATTCTTTCAGCCAGGAGGCGCTAAAACTGGCGTTGCGGGTGTCGTAAGCCACCGCCGTCTTGCGCTGGCCCCGCTGGTACAGCATGTCGGCATAGTCCGCTGCGTTGTCACGCGTACTGCGGTTAAGACGGATGAAAAAGTCGTCCTTGCCCACAAAGTCCAGTGAGGTAACCGTAGGGCTGAGCAAGACCAGTTGCGCCTGGTTGACCACCGGTAGCAGCGTGGCCGCCACGCCGCTGCTGAACGGCCCGACCACGGCGTCCGGCTTGGCGTCTACCAGGGTCTGGATGGCGGCCAGCACTTTGTCCGGGGTTTGGCCGTGGTCTTGCACCAGCAGCTCGATGGTGCGGCCATGGACGCCGCCGGTCTGGTTGCGCTGCTCCACGGCCAGCATCAGTCCGTTACGGCCATCTTGGTCGATGTCCGAGCCTCCGTTGGACAGCCCACCCACAAAGCCGATGCGCACCGGCGGGGTCGGGCTGCAGCCCAGCAGCAGTACGGCAGCCAGTGCGCACAGCAGCGGCTTCATACGCCGCCCCCCAGACGCTGCGCCAGCCAGGGCAGCAGCTGCTCCAACGGCATGGGCTTGGCGTACAGATAGCCCTGCGCCTCGTCGCAGCCCATGCCGCGCAAAAGGGCCGCCTGGGCTTCGGTTTCTACCCCTTCGGCCAGCACCAGCATGCCCAGCTGGTGGCCCAGGGGTACGATCATCTCGGCAATGCGCGCGCCCGAGCGGCCGGAATCCATCGAATTGACAAACGCGCGGTCAATCTTGAGCCGGTCGGCGGGCAGGCGGTCCAGGTAAGAGAGCGACGAGAACCCGGTGCCAAAGTCGTCAATCGCCACCGCAATGCCACGCGACTTGATCTCGTGCAGCAGGCTGGCCACGCGCTCCATGCCCATCACCGCGACCGACTCGGTGATCTCCAACTCCAGGCAGCTGGGCGGCACGCCGGAATGGCCCAGTGCGTCGTCCAGCATCGCCAAGAACTGGGGCTGGGCCAGCTGCACCGACGATACGTTCACTGCCAGCCGGATATGGGTAATGCCCTGGGCACGCAGCTGGCTCTGGGCCTGCAGCGCGGTACGCAACACCCAGGCCCCAATGGCCACGATCAGGCCCGATTGTTCGGCCACCGGAATGAAGTGGTCGGGAGGCACAAACCGGCCGTCCTCGGTACGCCAGCGCAGTAACACCTCCACCCCCATCGGCAGCCCGGTTCGCAAAGACAGCTGCGGCTGGTAGACCAGGAACAGGTGCTGCTGGTCAAACGCGTGCTGCAAGCCGTGCAACAGGCGGGTGCGCTCGCGGGTAGCCACACCCACCTCGGCCGAGTAGTAGGCGCTGCGGCCCTGGCCCGCTTCCTTGGCGCGCTTGAGGGCAATGGAGGTGTTTTTCAGCAGGTCCAGGCCGCTGGTGCTGCTGGCGTCGCAGTAGGCAAAGCCCATACAAATGGACACCGGGCGCTGCACGCCTTCGATTTCAAACGGCTGTTCAAACACGGCGCGCAGCACATCCGGGTTGACCCAGGCGGCATCGCCAAACAGGGCAAAGGTGTCGCCAGCCACGCGTGCCAGCAGGCAGTCGCCCGCATGCAAGTCGGCCAGCCGGCGGGCAATGGCGGCCAGCAGCAGGTCGCCGTAGACATGGCCAAACATGTCGTTGGTTTCGGCAAACTGGTCTACGTCCATCAGACCCAAGGCCCGGGCCACCCCGTCGCTGCTGCGAAGGGTGTCATCAATGCACTGGACCAGTGCGGTGCGGTTGGGCAGACCCAGCATCTGGTCCACAAAGGCGTGGCCGCGCAGACGGTTAACCAGCCCCACATTGGCAGCGCACAGCGCAATGTTGGTGCAAAACACCTGCATCAAATGCATGTCCACCGGGCGCAACGCAGCGGCGGAATAGACAAACGCTGCAAAATTACCGCCCTTACCGCTGTCACGGCCCTGAAAGAACAGCGTCACGCTGTGCGCGGTCTGCAGGTTGCGCCGCTCGCTCAGGCACTGGGTCAGGCTGGCGACGATGTAGGGGTCTTCGATCTCGGCAATGCCGCGCTGCATCAAATGCGCCAGTTGCCCCGCTGCCGCAATCACCACATAGCGCGGCGGGGCGTCCGGGGCGGCCAAGGTGTCGCTGGCGCACACCAGGCCCTCGGGGGCAATACCCACCAAACCGGCCATTTGGGTGATGACGCCCTCGGCAAACGTCTGCAGACCCGATTCGGCAATGAACTGGTTGCTGGCGGTGACAATTTTCTCCAGTCCCTGGCGGCTGGCATCCATGCGGGCCAACTGGTCGTAGGAGCGGATGGCAGTGGTCAGCGTGGTGTAGAGCTTGGTACGGGTCAGCTCACTTTTGGTTTTGTAGTCGTTGATGTCGTAGCGGCGGATGGTGTCCATCTCCGGGGCTTGGCCCGGCTGGCCGGTGCGCAGGATGATGCGCATATTGAGCAGCCCCAGTTCGCCACGGATAGCGCTGATGGTTGCCAACCCGGCGTTGTCCGTCTCCATCACCACGTCCAGCAGTACCACGGCAATGTCGGGTTCACGGCGCAATACATCCAGCGCGTCTGCCGCGGAATGGGCATGGATGAGGTGCAGTGCACGCCCCTCGATGTCCAGCCCACGCAAGCCAAATGCCGTGCTCTCGTGCACATCGGGGTCATCGTCCACCACCAGAATGCGCCATGGCTCACGCGCGGTCGCCGCAGCTGCGGGCGCCACGGCGGGGTCTCCTTCTATGAATTCCAGAAAATCTTCATCCATATGCAGTCCAGCCGAACGTGCGGCAACCCGTCAGGTTTTACACAATGTAGCAAGCAGGCAAACAGTATGGCCCATTTCCCACCGCTGCGGAAACTGTCGAAACCTACATGGGACTTACGCAGCGCCCCGTGTATCGCACCTCTGGCACACAGAGGTGCTTGCGTAAGTCCTGCTACAAATTCGGCGATAAAAAGCGCCGCAAGTCCGCCTCTGGCACGCCCCGGCGCTGGGCCAGGTCTTTGAGCTGGTCTTCGCCGATCTTGCCGACGTTGAAATAGCTGCTGTCCGGGTGGCCGAGCTGAAACCCGCTGACGCTGGCGGCAGGGGTCATGGCCAGGCTTTCGGTGAGCTCCATGCCAATGTCATGGCACTGCAGCAGGGCAAACATCTCGTGCTTGACGCTGTGGTCCGGGCAAGCCGGGTAGCCGGGCGCGGGGCGAATCCCTTGGTACTTTTCACCCACCATCTCTTCGACGGTCAGCGCCTCTTGCGGCGACGTGCCCCACAGGTCGGTGCGCACGCGGTGGTGCAGGCATTCGGCAAAAGCCTCGGCCAGGCGGTCGGCAATGGCCTTGAGCATGATGCTGGAGTAGTCATCCAGTTCGGCCTGGAACTGGGCCTCTTTCTTCTCAGCCCCCAGCCCGGCAGTCACCGCGAACACGCCCACGTAGTCGGCCACGCCGCTGCTGTGCGGGGCCACAAAGTCGGCCAGGCAGCGGCTGGGGCGCATCACACCATCTATCGCTTGCTTTTCGGCTTGCTGGCGCAGGCCGTACCAGGTCAGCGCCACCTCGGTGCGGGTCTCGTCGGTGTAGAGCGCGATGTCGTCGTCGTTCACGCTGTTGGCCGGGTACAGGCCGATAACGCCGTTGGCGGTGAGCCAGCGGCCTTCGATGCAACGCTTGAGCATGGCCTGGGCATCGGCAAACACCCGGGTGGCCTCCACGCCGACCACCTCGTCGGTCAGGATGGCGGGGTACGGCCCGGCCAGGTCCCAAGTCTGGAAGAACGGGCCCCAGTCGATGTAGCGGGCCAGCTCGGTCAGGTCGAAGTTTTTGAAGACACGGCGGCCAATGAACCTGGGTTTGGCGGGGGTGTAGGCCGCCCAGTCCATGGGCGTTTTGTTGGCCCGGCACTTGGCCAGTGGCCACAGCGGGGTTTGTTTTTTATTGGCGTGCTGCTGGCGTACCTTGTCGTAGTCGGCGTTTAGCTCTGCTATGAAGTTACTAGCACCATCCCCAAGCAGACTCTGCGCTACACCCACGCTACGCGATGCATCGGGTACGTAAACGACCGGGCCGTCGTAGTGGTGGGCGATTTTGACGGCGGTGTGCACGCGGCTGGTGGTGGCGCCGCCGATCATCAGCGGGATCTTCTTGATGCGGAAGTGGTCGTCCTTTTGCATCTCGCCCGCCACGTACTGCATTTCTTCCAGGCTGGGGGTGATCAGGCCGCTCAGGCCCACGATGTCGGCCCCTTCCACCTTGGCGCGGGCCAGGATTTCGTGGCAGGGCACCATCACGCCCATGTTGATGACCTCGAAGTTGTTGCACTGCAAGACCACGGTGACGATGTTCTTGCCGATGTCATGCACGTCACCCTTCACCGTGGCGATGATGATCTTGCCCT
>CANFZJ010000135.1 GCA_947451445.1 Comamonadaceae bacterium | reverse complement strand
GAAGACGCGGTCATCGCCGAATTCACCGAGGCCGGGGTCGATGCCTGCCTGGTCGCCCTGGACCTGGAAACCACCGTGGCCACGCCTCCTTGCACCAACGAATACGTGCACGCCATGTGGCAGCGCCACCCCCAGCGCGTCATCCAGTGCTGGGGCGCGGTAGAACCGGCCAAGGGCGAGGTCGCCATCCGCCAGGTAAAGAAGGCGGTGGCGGAGCTGGGCTTCGTCGGCTTCCACTTCCACCCCATCATGCAGCACTTCGCGGTGAACGACAGACGCCATTACGACCTGTTTGAAGAGATCAACGCCCTGGGCGCGGCGGTGATGATCGACGTCGGCACCACCGGCATGGGCGCGGGCATGCCCGGCGGCCACGGCGCGCGCATCCGCCATGCGCACCCCGGTGCCATCGACGACCTGGCGGCCGACTTTCCGAACCTGAAAATCATCATGGCCCACCCCGGCTGGCCCTGGGTGGACGAAACCACCGCCGTGGCCCTGCACAAAGGCAATGTGTTCTGGGAAATGTCCGGCTGGGCCCCCAAGCACTTCCCCGGCAACCTCAAGGTCGATATCCGGGGCCGCCTGCAGGACAAGATCATGTTCGGCAGCGACTACCCCAGCCTGCCGTACGAACGCATCCTGCGCGAATGGCGCGAGCTGGGCTACAAGGACGAGGTGATGGAAAAAATCATGCACGGCAACGCCGAACGCGTGCTGGGGCTGTGACATCAGCGTCCGCTTGGAAACGCGCGTCACCAACTCGAAGTTGGACACCCCTGCCACCGAGGAGACAGAACCATGAGTATCAAAAAAATCGTCAAGCGCATTGCAGTTGAAGAAGCTTTCGTCACGGAAGAAATCGCCCAGGAATGGAAGAAGGTTCTGGCCAGCAAATTTGTGGAGCCAGGCTTCAAGATGATGGGTCACACCATCTTGGGTGAGGACCCCGGCGCGCGCATGGTGCACTCGCGTCTCTTGGACGTGGGCGCAGGTCGCATCGCCCAGATGGACAAAGATGGCATCGATCTCGCAGTGCTGTCCATTACATCGCCCGGTGTGCAGGCGTTTGATGCCGTCACGGCCACACGTCTGGCTAAAGACGCAAACGATGTACTGGCAGCAGCCGTGGCAGCCAACCCGACGCGTCTGGCCGGCCTGGCCGCGGTCGCACCACAGTACCCGGAAGGCGCAGCGCAAGAATTGGAACGCGCCATCCGCTCACTGGGCATGAAGGGTTTTTTGATCAATTCGCATACCCACGGCGAATACCTAGATGACCAAAAATACTGGCCTATTTTTGAAGCCGCCAACGCGCTCGATACGCCGCTCTACCTGCACCCGCGAGAGCCCTCGCCCAGCATGGTGGCACCGTTTCTCGACTACGGTTTGTACTTTGCAGGTTTTGGTTTTGCAGTGGAAACCAGCCTGCACGCCATGCGCCTGATCATGTGCGGTGTGTTTGACAAGTATCCGAAACTCAAGATTGTCCTGGGCCATATGGGCGAAGGCTTGCCGTTCTGGCTGCAGCGGCTGGACAACCGCTATCTGTTGCAAGTGAAGATCGGGGCCGTTAAAAAAATGGCTCGTCTGCCGAGTGAGTATTTTTTGGAGCATTTCGTCGTTACCACCAGCGGCGTGATGTCAGCGCCTGCATTGAAACTCAGCATCGAGGTGCTGGGTGTAGATCGCATCATGTTTGCAGCCGATTACCCCTATGAAAGCGTAGAAGAAGGGGTTCGCTTCCTGGATACCGTGGATATCACCGAAAAACAGCGGGTTCAGATCTACGCGACCAATGCTGAGCGCATCTTCCGCCTGGCTTCCCACTAAACCGACGACCCCGTTTCGGCATTCGTTCCCCGCTCCCGCGTTCCCTTGCTAAAAATAAACAGGAGACAAACCATGACAACACCTTTTCGCGTCCGTAGTGTCGCTAGCATGATCGCTTTCGGTATCACCTTCGCTTCGTTTGGCGCGTTGGCCGCCGACGAAATTGTGATTGGTGCGTCGCTGCCGCTGTCCGGCGCGCTGGCTGGCTTTGGAGGCTACCAAAAATGGGGTTACGAGACGGCGGTGGGTGATGTGAACAAAGCGGGTGGTATCACCGTGGACGGCAAGAAACTCAAGGTCAAACTCGTCATTCGCGACGACAAGAGTGATCCCAATGTGGTGGCTGGCAACATCGAAACCCTGATTTCCCGTGACGGTGCAGTGGCCATGCTGGGCTCCTGCACCCCCGCGCTGGTGAATGCCGGTGCCTTGGTGGCGGAGCGACGCAAGGTGCCCCTGGTGGCAGGCTGTGATCCGCTGGGCGCTTTCAAATCAGTGCGGGCCTGGAAATACGCTTGGGTGATGTTTTTTGACGAAGTCGATCTGGCGACTGCAGGCTTTCGCATGATGGCCGACTACGGGCTGGTGACTAACAAGAAGGTCGCCATACTGGCCGATAACGGGCCCGATGGCCAGGTGGTGGGAGGTCAGCTTTGGCCCGCTAACGCCAAGGCGGGTGGCTACGAGGTGGTGCACAGCAGCTCGTTCCCAGTGGATGCACAGCAATTTACCTCCATGATTGGTCAGGCCAAGGCAGGCAATGCAGACCTGGTGCTGGTGGACGCGATTCCGCCCCAGGCGATTGCGATCCGCAAGCAGATGGCAGCGGCCGGCTTTAGTCCGAAGCTGCTGGTGATGGAAAAAGGTGCCGAGCCGGAGCAGTTTGCGCAGGCCTTGGGCAAACTGGCCGACGGCGTGTTAGTAGGAGGCTACTGGGATCCAAGTTTTCCCTACCCTGGTGCGGCCGAGCTGGGCAAACGTTTCGAGACCGAGACCAAGCAGACCCAGAGCCAGCACATTGCCGATTCCCACGCGGCTGCGCAGGTGTTGATGGATGCCATGGCCACAGCAGGAAGTCTGGACCGCGAGAAGATCAATACCGCCATTGGCAAGACCAACAAAAGCTATGTGATTGGTCCTGTCAAGTTTGATGCCTCCAACACGTCTGCGATTCCGATCACGGTAATGCAGTGGCAGGGTGGCAAATCCGTGGTGGTGTGGCCCAAGGACCGCGCCAATGGCAAGCTGGTATTTCCCATGCCTGTGAGCAACTGAGCTACGCCCACCATGCCAAATCTTGAAGTCATCGTCAACAGCCTGGTCTCGGGCTTTCTTCTGGGAGGAATACTGGCGCTGACGGCCCTGGGGCTGTCGATTGCCCTGGGCGTCATGCGTCTGGTCAACCTCGCCCATGGCGAGCTGCTGGTAGGCGGTGCTTACATAGGCTTTTTTTTACTGCGCTACACCGGTATCGACCCGATCATGGGCCTGCTACTGGTCGGCGCAGCCATGGCCGTGTTGGCACTGCCCGTTCAGCGCCTGCTGATTGCGCCACTGGCGGGTAAGGGCATGGAAGCTCCCATGATCACCATGTTCGGTGTCTCCGTGATTCTGCAAAACCTGTTTCTGCTGTGCTTCAGTGCCGACACCCGTGCTATTGACACACCTTACGCCGCACGTGCTTTGCACATCGGCCCGATCACTGTGGCTGAAATCTACGTGATTGGCTTTTGTGTGTCGGTGCTGCTGGTGGTGCTGGTGTACCTGCTCATCTCGCGTACCGCCTTTGGGCGTGACTTGCGCGCCAGCTCGGCCGATGCGGGTGCCGCTGCTGCTATGGGGGTGGACGTGCGGCGGGTGCATGCCTTCACTTTTGCACTCGGTGCTGCTTGCGCGGCGATGGGTGGCGTGCTGCTGGGCACCGCGTTTTCATTCACGCCCAGCTCCGGCGGCACCTACCTGCTCATCAGTTTTGCAGTGGTGGTGCTAGGGGGCATTGGCAACATCTTCGGCACCCTGGTGGCTGGCATGGTGCTGGGTGTGGTGCAAAGTACGGGTGCCGTGGTGTTGGGTGACGGCTATCGCGATCTGGTTGGCCTGGTGCTTTTTTTACTGGCTTTGGCGTTACGGCCACAGGGTCTTTCTGGAAGAGGGGTGCGCTGATGTCTGCTGTTCTCAAACAACCCGCACGCCCACGTTCAGGCCTGCCTGGCCTGCTGCTGTTGCCTTTGGCTTTCGTTGTGCTGGCGGCGATGGCACCGATGCTGTCGGACTATGCGCTTGAAATAGGCTTTCGTATCCTGTTGCTGGTCACACTCGCTGAGGCCTGGAACCTGCTGGCCGGATACGGTGGACTCGTCTCACTGGGTACCGCGTCATTCTTTGGTATCGGGGCTTATGCGCTGACCGGCCTGCTCAATAAGACCGGCACGCCGTTGGGACTGGCTCTGCCGCTAGCGGGTGTGTGCTCAGCTCTGTTGGCCTTGGTTGTGTCGCGTGCTGTGTTTCGGTTGCGTGGCCTGTATTTCACCGTGGGCACACTGGCACTGGCCGAAGCCACGCGCTTGTTCATGGTCAACTTCAACGGGTTTGGTGGCGCGACAGGCTTGTTCCTGGCGCAAGACCCACCAGACTTGCGCGTGCTCTACCTGATTGCCACCGCTTTGTTAGCCCTCACCACCGTGGTGATGACATTGGCTACGCAGTCACGCTTTTCGATCCTGCTGCGCGCTGTACGCGACGACGAAGATGCGGCAGCACAGATTGGCGTTCGGCCGTTTCGCATCAAGTTGATTGTGTTCGTGCTGACCAGCTTTTTGATAGGGGTGGCTGGTGGGCTGCAGGGCCTCAAGCTCGGTGCGATCGAGCCCTATGGCATGTTTGGTATCCAGTGGACCGTCAATGTGTTGTCCATCGTGATCATCGGTGGTCAGGGTCAGCGTGCGGGCCCGGTGGTGGGGGCGATCTTTGTGGTTGCGTTGGGTGAACTGCTGGCCGACTACCCGGCGATGCACTTGGCACTGACCGGCGCGATTTTGATCACCGTGGTCCGTTTTGCGCCCAAGGGGCTGGTTGGTTTGGTGAGGAAATTGGCATGACAGCGTCCGCAGGAAACACGGTGCTGCTGCAGGCCACCGAACTCGTCAAAACCTATGGCGGTGTGGTGGCGACCGACAAAGTTTCGCTTTCGCTCTGCCGGGGTGAAGTACTTGGCATCATTGGCCCGAATGGCGCAGGAAAATCCACCCTGATCGGACTGCTCAGCGGGGCGCTGGAATCCAGTGGCGGTAGCGTTCAGTTTGACGGCAGCGATGTCACCCGGCTTGCGGCCCCGGAGCGCGCCCGCCGCGGTATGGGCCGCACCTACCAAATCCCTCGCCCTTTCCTGGACATGACGGTGCGCGAGAACTTGCTGGCCGCACGCTTTTCATTGCATCCCCTAGACCCCCAAAAACGCGCCTTTGAGGCCTGCGATCGTATTTTGGAACGTACAGGCCTGGCCGATGCCGCGCACCTGAGTGCCCGTGCCCTACCTCTGCTGCGCCGCAAACGGTTGGAGGTGGCCCGTGCCCTGGCACTGAGCCCCAAGTTATTGCTGCTTGACGAGGTTGGTGCCGGCTTGGTGGATGCCGAGGTCAGCGAATTGATTGCGTTGATCCAGTCACTGCGCTCCGAGGTCGAGGGCATCATCATCATCGAACATGTGCTGCGGGTGGTGCGCGAGTGCTGCGAGAGGCTCGTGGTCATCAACTTCGGGCGCACGTTGGCGCAGGGTGCCACCGCCGAGGTGCTGGCCAGCGACGAGGTGGCAGCGGTCTACCTGGGGACGGCGCAGAACAAGGGGGCTGCCCTGGCAGCATCGCCATCGCTGGTTGCCAAACCAGCACCCAGCCTGTTGTCTGCGCTGGTCACCCCCGCATCCAACGCCAGTGCAGCCCTCACAGCGTCACCCTTGCTGGAACTGCGAGAGGTGCATGCCGGTTATGGCCAGGCCCGCGTGCTTAATGGCATAAACCTCAGCGTGCGCGCTGGCCAGGTGATTGCGATCTTGGGCACCAATGGCGCAGGTAAGACCACGCTGGCCAACGTGATCAGTGGCAGCATTCGTGTGACGGCTGGCGAGCTGCGCATCGACGGCGTGAACCACAGCCGCTCAGCCGTTCACGACATCGCACAACTGGGCTTATCCCAAAGCATGGAAGGTCGCCGTATTTTTGCGCCTTTGAGTGTGGAGGAAAACCTGTTATTGGCTGCACGCAGTATCGCAAAAGCGGAACGCAACCAGAGGTTGGAACACGTGTACACCCTGTTTCCGGATTTGAAGCAGCGGCGCAGCAATGCAGGTACGTCTATGTCGGGCGGACAGCAGCAAATGTTAGCGATTGGCCGCGCCCTGATGTCGCGCCCCCGACTGGTGCTGTTTGATGAAATCAGCCTAGGACTGGCCCCCGTGATGATGGATCGGCTTTATGAGGCACTGGCCGAGTTGCGTGCCGCCGGGCTGACCATGCTCATCGTCGAGCAGGATGTGGAGCGCGCGCTGGCCCTGGCCGATGAGGTGCATGTCATGGAGCATGGCCGGTTTGCCCTGTCAGGCACGGCCGACGATGTTCGCCGAGACCCCATGTTGCGCCATTTGTATATCGGCACAGCCGATTGAGCCATCGACCGACTTTTACAACTATAGGAGATCACCATGCAACTCAACGATGCCAGCAGCCCGGCGCTGTTTATCTGCGACAGCATTGGCCCGACGGCAGTGCCGTCGCGTGCCGCGCTGGACTTTTTCGACGCTTTTTACACCCAGGCCCTCGGGCGGGCTTTGCCTTTTTAACCAGGATGGCTATGCAATCTGCCTTTATCTGCGACGGCATCCGCACCCCCATTGGCCGCTACGGCGGCGCTTTGTCGGGCGTGCGCACCGACGACCTGGCCGCGCTGCCGCTGCAGGCCCTGGTGGCGCGCCATCCACGCCTGGACTGGGAGCGGCTGGAAGAGGTCTATATGGGCTGCGTCAACCAGGCCGGGGAAGACAACCGCAACGTGGCCCGCATGGCGGCGCTGCTGGCGGGCTTGCCGGTGACGGTGGCAGCCGCCACGGTGAACCGCCTGTGCGGCTCCGGCCTGGAGGCGATCGCCAGTGCCGCCCGGGGCATTGCCGCCGGGCAGCTGGACCTGGCCATTGCTGGTGGCGTGGAAAGCATGAGCCGCGCGCCGCTGGTCATGCCCAAGGCCAGCAGCGCGTTCTCGCGCCAGGCCGAGATTTTTGACTCCACCATCGGCTGGCGCTTCGTCAACCCGCGCATGCAGGCCCTGCACGGCGTGGACGCGATGGGCGACACGGCGGAAAACGTAGCCCAGGAGCACGGCATTTCGCGCGCCGACCAGGACGCATTTGCGCTGCGCAGCCAGCAGCGCACCGCCCTTGCCCAGACTGCGGGTTGGTTCGATGGCGAGATCGTGCCGGTAAACGTGCCCGGTGCGAAGAAGGGCGAAACCATGCGGGTGGCGCAGGACGAACATCCCCGTGCCGACACCACGCTGGACAGCCTGGCCCGCCTGAAACCCGCGTTCCGCGCAGGCGGCACGGTGACAGCGGGCAACTCCTCGGGGGTCAACGACGGTGCCGCCGCCTTGCTGCTGGCCAGCGAAGCCGGTGCCGCCCGCGCCGGGCTGGTGCCGCGCGCGCGCGTGCTGGGCATGGCCAGCGCAGGCGTGGCCCCGCGTGTCATGGGCATCGGCCCGGTGCCTGCGGTGCAAAAGCTGCTGCTGCAAACCGGTTTGTCGATTGCCGACTTTGACGTGGTGGAGCTGAACGAGGCGTTTGCCGCCCAGGGCCTGGCCGTGTTGCGCGGGCTGGGCCTGCCGGACGACGGCGAACACATCAATCCGCACGGCGGCGCCATCGCGCTGGGCCACCCGCTCGGCATGTCCGGCATCCGCCTGGCGTTGACGGCGCTGCGCCAGCTGGAGCACACCGGTGGCCGCCGTGCGCTGGTCACGATGTGCATTGGCGTGGGCCAGGGCATTGCGTTAGCTATCGAGAAAGTTTAAGGAAGCACCATGCACACCGATCCCATCCTTTTTGAGCAACGCGGCCCCATCGCGCTGCTGACCTTGAACCGCCCTGACACCCGCAATGCGCTCAGCGGCGAAGCCATGTTTGCCGCGTTTGAACAATTGTTTGACCGCCTGAACGCCGACATGGGCATCCGCGCCGCCGTGCTTACCGGCGCGGGCAGCGCCTTTTGCTCGGGCGGCAACGTGGCCGAGATGCG
>CANFZJ010000134.1 GCA_947451445.1 Comamonadaceae bacterium | reverse complement strand
TCGGCCACGGCGGTGCCCATCATGGCCTTGCCGGGTTCACCCATGACGGTGCGCACGTCTTCAAAGTCGACGTTCACATGGCCGGGCACGTTGATGATTTCGGCAATGCCGCCAACGGCGTTTTTCAGCACGTCGTTGGCGTGGGCAAAGGCTTCGTCCTGGGTCACGTCGTCGCCCAGCACTTCGAGCAGCTTTTCGTTCAGCACCACGATCAGCGAATCGACATTGGCTTCCAGCTCGGCCAGGCCGTTGTCGGCGTTGGCCATGCGCTTGGGGCCTTCAAAGTCGAAGGGCTTGGTGATGACGCCGACCGTCAAAATGCCCATTTCCTTGGCCACGCGGGCAATGACGGGGGCGGCGCCGGTGCCGGTGCCGCCGCCCATGCCAGCGGTGATGAACAGCATGTGCGCGCCGGTGATGGCCGCACGGATGTCGTCCACAGCCAGCTCGGCAGCTTCACGGCCTTTGTCCGGCTTGCTGCCTGCACCCAGGCCGCTTGCGCCCAGTTGGATGGTCTTGTGGGCTACGCTGCGGCCCAGGGCCTGCGCGTCGGTGTTGGCGCTGATGAATTCCACGCCCTGGACCGAACAGCCGATCATGTGTTCCACGGCATTGCCGCCGCCGCCGCCGACGCCGATGACCTTGATCTGGGTGCCGAGGTTAAATTCTTCTACTTCAATCATTTCGATAGGCATGTGGTTCTCCTAATATGTTCAATGGGGTGCAGTTGCTTCAATTGCGGTGGTTTTGTTGTTTTATGCGGAGGCATCACACCTCCAGGGCGGATGGCAGTATCGCCATCGCCCACTGCGGGGTGGACTGCCTCGGGCCAGCCAGATCTTGGTGTGCATGGTTAAAAGTTCCCCACAAACCAGTCCTTGACCCGGCCCACTGCCGTTTTCATGGAACCATTCTTGGCGGCCACCTTGAAGCCACGGGCGCGGCCAATGCGGGCTTCTTCCAGCAGGCCCATCACGGTGGCGGCACGCGGCTGCGACACCATGTCGGACAAGGCCCCCCGGTACTTGGGTACACCCCGGCGCACCGGTTTCAAAAAGATGTCTTCGCCCAGCTCGACCATGCCGGGCATGACCACGCTGCCGCCGGTCAGCACGATGCCGCTGGACAGCACGTCTTCAAAGCCCGATTCGCGGATGACCTGGGCCACCAGCGAGTAAATCTCTTCGACACGGGGTTCAATCACGCCAGCCAGCGCCTGGCGGCTCAGCATGCGCGGGCCGCGGTCACCCAGGCCGGGTACTTCCACCTGCGCGTCCGGGTCGGCCAGCAGTTGCTTGGCAAAGCCGCTTTCGACCTTGATGTCTTCGGCGTCCTTGGTGGGCGTGCGCAGGGCCATGGCGATGTCGCTGGTGATCAGGTCGCCCGCAATCGGGATCACGGCCGTGTGGCGGATGGCTCCGCCGGTGAAGATGGCCACGTCGGTCGTGCCCGCACCGATGTCCACCAGGGCCACGCCCAACTCGCGCTCGTCTTCGGTCAGCACCGACAGGCTGCTGGCCAGCGGGTTCAGCATCAGCTGGTCTACGTCCAGGCCACAGCGGCGCACGCATTTGATGATGTTTTCGGCTGCGCTCTGGGCCCCGGTGACGATGTGCACCTTGGCCTCCAGGCGGATGCCGCTCATGCCGATGGGTTCGCGCACGTCCTGGCCGTCGATCACGAATTCTTGCGGCTCCACCAGTAGCAGGCGCTGGTCGGTGGAGATGTTGATGGCCTTGGCGGTTTCGACCACCCGGGCCACGTCGGCGGCAGTCACTTCGCGGTCCTTCACGGCCACCATGCCGCTGGAGTTGATGCCCCGGATGTGGCTGCCGGTGATGCCGGTGTAGACGTGGGAAATTTTGCAGTCGGCCATCAGCTCGGCCTCTTTCAGCGCCAGCTGGATGCTTTGCACCGTGGCGTCGATGTTGACCACCACGCCACGCTTCAAGCCGTTGCTGGGGGCCACGCCAAAGCCGGCCAACTTGAGCTCGCCACCGGCCAGCACCTCGGCCACTACCACCATCACCTTCGCGGTGCCTATATCTACGCCGACGACCAAGTCTTTGTACTCTTTTGCCATAGTTCGTCCTGTAATCTCAGTGTTCTGGTAATTTCTGTTTCGCCACGGGCAGCGGCTCGGCCAGCGTGGTCACGCCGCGCAAGCGCAGTGCGTAGCCCTCGCTGTAGCGCAAGTCGGCCCGTTCCACCGCGTCCGCCTTACGGCCATAGCCGCTGGCCACCTGGGTCACCGTGCGGATAAAGCGCAGCGCGCGCTGGGTAATTTCTTCTGTGGTGCCACGGCCCAGCTCGATCTCGCCGCCAGCGTCGGTCAGCACACTCCAGCCGCCCCGGTTGCTCAAAGTCAGCTGGTCCAGCGTCATATTCAGGGGCGCAAACAGGGGCGCCAGCGTCTGGTACATACCCAAAATCTGGCCCGCTTGCGGCACGGGGCCTTGCAGTCGAGGCATGTCTTCGCGGTCCACATCGTCCACATTGGCCTCAAACACCTCGCCAAAGTTGTTTAGCAGACGCGACTCGTTCTCGTCACCCCAATAGGCCACGGCCTGCTGTTCCTGCAAGACCACGCGCAAATGGTTGGGAAACTCGCGCCGCACCACCGCCCGGCGGACCCAGGGAATAGTCTCAAACGCCGCCTTGGTGGCCGCCAGGTCTACGGTGAAGAAGGTGCCTTTGATCTTGCCACCCAGGTTGGCACGCAACGTGACTTCGTTGTTGTGCGCCACGTCGCCCACTACCGCAATGGAGCGGATGGCAAACACCGGCTGGCGCGCGCCCCACTGGACCAGTCCCACCAGGCCCCAAACGAGCGCCCCCAGGAACAGCACCGTGGCAGTGCCGTTCATGAGTTTCACGTCGATGGGGGTGGAAGGCTTGGCCATGCTGGAGTCGGATCAGGGCGTGGCGTAGTCCAGCGTGGCGGCCTGCAGCAGGCGCACGCACAGCGCTTCATAGGAGATACCTGCGGCACGGGCCGACATGGGTACCAGCGAATGGCTGGTCATGCCGGGCGCGGTGTTGATCTCCAGCAGGTAGGGCTGGCGGGTGGCGGCGTCGATCATCACGTCGGCGCGCGCCCAGCCTCGGCAGCCCAGCGTCAGGTAGGCCTGGCGCACCAAGGCCTGGATGGCGGCCTCTTCGCCGTCCGGCAGGCCGCAGGGCACCAGGTACTGGGTGGTGTCGGTGAAGTATTTGTTCTGGTAGTCGTACTTGCCCTCGGGGGCGACGATGCGGATGACCGGCAGCACCTCGGCCTGCGCGCCCGTGCCCAGCACCGGCACGGTGACCTCGTCGCCGCTGACGAACTGCTCACACAGCACGTTGCTGTCCAGCTGCGCGGCAGCGGCAAAGGCGGAGTCGCAGTCGGCCAGCGTCAGCACCTTGGTCAGGCCGATGGACGAGCCTTCGCGGGCGGGTTTGACAATCATCGGCGCGCCCAGTGCGGTAAAGGCGGCGCGGGTGGCCTCGGCGCTGTCCACCTCGAACCAGCCAGGGGTAGGCAGGCCTTCGGCACGCCAGATGCGCTTGGTCATCACCTTGGCGATGGCGATGCTGGAGGCCATCACGCCGGAGCCGGTGTAGGGGATGCCCAGCAGCTCCAGTGCGCCCTGCACCGTGCCGTCTTCGCCAAAGCGGCCATGCAGGGCGATGAAGCAGCGCGCAAAGCCTTCGCGCTTCAGGTCGCCCAGATCGCGCTCGGACGGGTCAAACGCGTGGGCATCGACGCCCTGGCCCAGCAGGGCTTGCAGCACGCCCGTGCCGGACATAAGCGACACCTCGCGCTCCGCCGACGCGCCGCCCATCAACACGGCGACCTTGCCCAGATTTAAAGAAATAATGCTCATAGCGCAGGTACTGCTTGCGCAAGCAGCTCTTTTTTTGATAGCAAATCAACCACCTTACCGGGTACCGCGCCGATGGAGCCTGCGCCCATGCACAGCACCACGTCGCCGTCGCGGGCGGTGTCGAAGATGGCTTGCGGCATGGTGGCGATGTCGTCCACAAACACCGGCTCGACCCGGCCCGCCACGCGCAGAGCGCGGCTCAGGGCACGGCCGTCGGCGGCGACGATGGGGGCTTCGCCCGCCGCGTAGATTTCGGACAGCAGCACCACGTCGGCCTCGCCAATCACCTTGACGAAGTCTTCAAAGCAGTCGCGGGTGCGGCTGTAGCGGTGCGGCTGGAAGGCCAGCACCAGGCGGCGACCGGGGTACGCGCCTCGGGTGGCGGCCAGGGTGGCGGCCATTTCGACCGGGTGGTGGCCGTAGTCGTCCACCAGGGTGAAGCTGCCGCCGTCTTTGGCGGGCTGCTCTCCATAGGGCTGGAAGCGGCGGCCCACGCCCTGGAACGTGGCCAGGGCTTGCTGCACCGCGGCGTCAGAGACGCCTAACTCCACTGCCACGGCGATGGCCGACAGCGCGTTCAGCACGTTGTGGCGGCCCGGCAGGTTCAGCACGATGGGCAGGTCGGGCAAGGTGACGCCGTTGCGCCGCTGCACGGTGAAGTGCATTTGCGCGCCCACGGCCTGCACGTCCACGGCACGCACCTGCGCGCCCTCCAAGAAGCCGTAGCTGGTCACGGGGCAGGTGACCTGCTCGACGATGGCCTGCACGCCAGGGTCGTCGGTGCACAGAATGGCAGTACCGTAAAACGGCATGCGGTGCAGAAAATCGACAAAGGCCTTCTTCAGGTTGTTGAAGTCGTGGCCGTAGGTTTCCATGTGGTCGGCGTCGATGTTGGTCACCACCGCCATCACCGGCAGCAGGTGCAAAAAGGACGCATCGGACTCGTCGGCCTCGACCACGATGTAGTCGCCCGTGCCCAGGCGGGCATTGGCCCCGGCGGCGTTCAGGCGGCCACCGATCACAAACGTCGGGTCCAACCCGGCCTCGACCAATACGCTGGAGACCAGGCTGGTGGTCGTGGTCTTGCCGTGCGTACCGGCAATCGCAATGCCGCGCTGCAGGCGCATCAGCTCGGCCAGCATCAGCGCGCGTGGCACCACCGGCACGTGCTGGGCACGGGCGGCCTGCACCTCGGGGTTGTCGGCCTTGACCGCCGTGGAGGTGACGATAGCGTCCGCCCCGGCTAGGTTGTCCGCCGCGTGGCCGATAAAGGTGCGGATGCCCAGCCCCCCCAGGCGGCGCAACGTGGCGCTGTCCGACTGGTCGGAGCCAGACACCACGTAGCCCAGCTTGTGCAGCACCTCGGCAATGGCCGACATGCCGGAGCCGCCGATGCCGACAAAGTGCAGGTGTTTTACGGCGTGTTTCATGGTGCCAGCTCCTCACAGGCTGCGACCACCGCTTCGGTGGCCCCTATTTTTTGCATCATTTTGGCCTTTTGCGCACATTCCATGAGCGTAAGTCGCTCTAAATTTTGTAGCATTTTAGCCAAGCCTTGGGCGGTCAATTCACGCTGTGGCAACAGCCAGCCAGCGCCGTTTTGCACCAAAAACTGGGCGTTGACGGTCTGGTGGTCGTCCACTGCGGCCGGGAACGGCACGAACAGCCCAGCCGCGCCCACGGCCGCCAGTTCGGTCACCGTACTGGCCCCGGCACGGCAAATCACCAGGTCCGCAGCGGCATAGGCGGCGGCGGTGTCGTCGATGAACGGGGTCAGCGCGGCCTCGACCCCGGCAGCGGCGTAGCTGGCCCGCAGTGCGTCGATTTGCTTGGCGCCGCTCTGGTGCAGCACGCGCGGGCGTTGGTCAGCAGGCATCAGCGCCAGCGCCTGTGGCACTGTGTCGTTCAGCGCCTTGGCACCCAGGCTGCCGCCGACCACCAGCAGGTTCAGACGCCCGCTGCGCCCGGCGAAGCGGGTGGCGGGGTCGGGCTGGGTCAAAAATGCGCTGCGCAGCGGGTTGCCCACCCAGCGGCCACGGGGCAGCACGTCGGGGAAGGCGGTAAACACCCGTTTGGCGAACCGCGCCAGCACTTTGTTGACCAGCCCGGCGACCGAGTTTTGCTCGTGCAGCACCAGCGGCTTACCCATCAGTGCGGCCATCAAACCACCCGGAAAAGTGATGTAGCCGCCCAGGCCGAGCACCACGTCAGGCTGCACCCGGCGCAGCACCTGCACGCTTTGCCAGCAGGCTTTGCCCAGGCGCAGCGGCAGGCGCAGCAGCGTGCCCAGGCCTTTGCCGCGCACACCGCCAAAGTCCACCGCCTCGAATGCAAAACCGCGCGGTGGCACCAGCGTCTGCTCCATGCTGCCGGGCACGCCCAGCCAGTGCACGCGCCAGCCGCTGGCGCGCAGGGCCTCGGCCACGGCCAAGCCGGGAAAGATGTGGCCACCGGTGCCACCGGCCATGACGAGGGCGCAGCGCTGGGTCATACACGCACTCCGTGCATTAATACGGCACATGCGTGCCGTTCACCGCTGGCGCGGTGCTGCCAATTTTGAATAAACAGGCAATTCATACACGCACTCCGTGCATTAGCTGCCTGTTTTCAAAGTCCACCCGCAAAACCACTGCCAACGCGATCAAATTCCACAAAATGGCCGACCCGCCAAAACTCATCAGCGGCAAGGTCAGTCCCTTGGTTGGCAGTGCGCCCAGGTTCACGCCCATGTTGATCAGGGTCTGGAAGCCCATCCACAGGCCTACGCCCTGGGCCACCAGCCCGGCAAACACCCGGTCCAGGCCGATGGCCTGGCGACCGATGTACATGACGCGGCGGATCAGCCAGAAGAACAGCGCAATCACACATACCACCCCCACGAGGCCAAACTCTTCACCGATCACGGCCAGCAAGAAGTCGGTATGCGCCTCGGGCAGCCAGCTCATTTTTTCAATGCTGCCCCCCAGACCGACGCCAAAAATCTCGCCGCGGCCAATCGCGATCAACGAATGCGACAGCTGGTAGCCCTTGCCCAGCGCGTGCTTTTCGCTCCACGGGTCCAGGTAGGCAAAAATGCGCTCGCGCCGCCAGTCGCTCAGGGCAATCATCAAACTGAAGGCGGTCAGCAAAATACCGGCGATCAAAAAGAACATGCGGGCGTTGACGCCGCCCAAAAACAAAATGCCCATGGCGATGACGGCAATCACCATGAACGCGCCCATGTCCGGCTCGGCCAACAGCAGCACGCCGATCACCGCCACGGCCACGCCCATGGGCAGAACGGCGCGCCAGAAGTTCTCTTTCACGTCCATCTTGCGCACCATGTAATCGGACGCGTAGACCACGATGGCGAACTTGGCCATTTCCGAAGGCTGAAAGTTCATGATGCCCAGCGGCAGCCAACGCCGCGCGCCGTACACCACCTTGCCCACGCCAGGAATCAGCACCGCCAACAGCAGCAGCAAAGACAACACGAACAGCCAGCCCGCCCAGCGCTCCCACGTGCCTACAGGTATCTGAAAAGCCAGCAGCGCCGCCACAAACGCCACGCACAAAAAGGCCGCGTGGCGGATCAAAAAGAACTGGTGGTCGTATTTGGCGAAACGTGGGTTGTCCGGCATGGCGATGGAGGCGGAATACACCATCACCAGCCCCCAGGCCAACAGGGCCACGGTGACCCACAGCAGAGGCTGGTCAAAACCATGCACGCGCGCAGGCTGGCTGGGCGTGCGCGAGAAACCGCTGGCCCCGAGACGCACCGGCAAAGCGTCGGCGGCGGCCTTGGGCAGGCCCTTGAACCAGTCGCTGAAACGGAGAGACAAACCGCTCATGCAGCCTCCCCCGGTGCCGTGTCGGCCAGCGCCTTGACGGCCTCGATGAACACCTGGGCACGGTGCTCGTAGTTGGCAAACATGTCGAAACTGGCGCAGGCGGGCGACATCAGCACCGCGTCACCCGGATGGGCGCGCAGGCTGGCAGTTTGCACGGCCTGCGGCAGGCTGTCGGCATCGAGCAAGGCCACGCCAGCGTCGGCCAGCACAGCGCGGATGAGTGGCGCGTCGCGGCCGATCAGCACCACGGCACGGGCATAGCGCGCCACCGGGGCGGCCAGCGGTGCAAAGTCTTGCCCCTTGCCTTCGCCGCCCAGAATCAGCACGATGCGGCGCTCGGCACCCAGGCCGTTGAGTGCGGCCACGGTGGCGCCGACGTTGGTGCCCTTGCTGTCGTCAAAATATTCCACGTCACGCACGGTGTCCACCGGCTCAACACGGTGCG
>CANFZJ010000133.1 GCA_947451445.1 Comamonadaceae bacterium | reverse complement strand
CGGTGCGGCTGGCCAACCTGATGTGGCTGCGCCAGCCCGCCAGCACCGACCTGTATGTGGACGACGTGCTGCGCCACGCCCGCGTGGTCATCATCTACCACCTGGGCAGCCCCAGCGACTGGGCCTACCTGGTGGAGCAGGCCGTGGCGCTGGCCAGCGAGCGCGGCAATGAACGTGGCGAACATAGGCAGTGGCTGGCCATGTTTTCGGGCGACTGGTTTGAAGACCCGCAGCTGCTGCTGCGCAGCACCGCGCCGCAGGACGACTGCCGCCAGCTGTGGCGCTATCTGCGCGAAGGCGGGCGGGACAACGCGCAGAGCTTTTTTGCGCACATCGGCCACACGGTGTTTGGCCTGGGCACGCCCCCGCCGCCGCCCGTGGTGCTGCCGCCCGCCATGGTTTACCAGCCGCTGCTGCCCTTGCCACGCCATGCCGCTGCTCCCACGGCCCTGCTGGTGTTCTACCGCTCCCACGTGCAGGCGGGCAACACGGCGGTGTTCGATGCCATGCTGGCCGCGCTGGCCGATGCGGGTTTGAACCCGCTGGCGCTGGCGCTGGACTCGCTTAAAAACCCCACCAGCGTGGCCCTGCTGCGCGCGCTGGCGGCCGAGCATCAGGTAGCCGTGGTGCTGAACGCCACCAGCTTTGCCGTGGCCGGGCTGGACGCGGACGATACATCCGCTGACGCCTTGGCGGGCGACGCCCCCGTGCTGCAGCTCATCAACGCCGGTTGTTCGCAAGAGCAGTGGCAGGCCGACCCGCACGGCCTGGCCCCGCGCGACCTGGCCATGCAGGTGGTGCTGCCCGAGGTGGACGGCCGCATCGGCACCCGGGCCATCAGCTTCAAGGGCCTGGCCTGGCGCTGCGAGCGCACCCAGGTGGACGTGGTGCGCTACCAGCCCGAGCCAGAACGCATAGCCTTTGTGGCCGCTCTCGCCCGTAGATGGTGCGTATTGCGCTATAAAAATAATAGTGACAAGCGGGTGGCGCTGGTGCTGGCCAACTACCCGAACGACGACTCCCGGCTGGCCAACGGCGTGGGCCTGGACACCCCGGCCTCCACCGTCGCCATCCTGCAAGCCCTGCGCGCTGCAGGCTACGCCACGGGTGAGCTGCCCGAGGGCGGCGACGCGCTGATGGCGCAGCTGGTGCGCAGCGTCACCAACAATTTGGACGCCAACGACTACCGTCCTGCAGGCCAGAGTTTGGCCATGGCCGACTACCTGCGCGACTTCAACGCGCTGCCCGCCGACAACCGCGCCGCCGTGAACGCCCTGTGGGGTCTGCCCGCACAAGACCCGATGCTGCGTGGTGGCCGCTTCATGGTGTCCGGCCAGCGCTTTGGCAACGTGTTTGTGGGCAACCAACCCGCCCGGGGCCGCGATCTGGACCTGGTGGCCAGCTACCACGACGCCGACCTGGTGCCCACCCACAACTACCTGGCGTTCTACTTTTGGCTGCGCCGCGCCTACGCGGTGGACGCCGTGGTGCATGTGGGCAAACACGGCAACCTGGAGTGGCTGCCCGGCAAAAGCGTGGCGCTGGGCGCGGCCTGCTGGCCCGACGCCATCCTCGGCCCGCTGCCGCACCTGTACCCCTTCATCGTCAACGACCCCGGCGAAGGCAGCCAGGCCAAGCGGCGCACCCAGGCCGTCATCATCGACCACCTGATGCCCGCCATGACCCGCGCCGAGACCTACGGCCCGCTGCAGGCGTTGGAGCGGCAGATGGACGAATACTACGAGGCCCTGTCGCTCGACCCGCGCCGCGCCCGCCTGCTGCGCCAGAGCATTCTGGACAGCGTGCTGGAGCACCAGCTGCACGCCGAGCTGGGCTTCCAGCGGCCTGCCGACGATGCCGGGCGCGAGGCCTTGTTGCAGCGCCTGGACGCCTACCTGTGCGAGATCAAAGAGTCGCAAATCCGCGATGGGCTGCACACCCTGGGCAGCTCCCCGCAAGGCCGCCAACGCAGCGACACGCTGGTGGCGCTGGCCCGCTTCCCCGGCGGCAAGGGCGTGGGGCAGGGCAGCTTGCTGGCCGCCCTGGCACAGGATTTGGCACTGGACGGCTTTGACCCCCTTAGCCCCGACTGGGCCGCCCCGTGGACCGGCCCGCGCCCCGCCGTGCTGCTGCACACCAGCGATGAGGCTTGGCGGCATGCCGGCCACACCCGCGAACGGCTGGAGCTGCTGGCCACCCAGCTGGTGGACGCGGGGGAGGGGGATGCACCTCTGGATGCGCACACTTGGCCGCACACCGCCCCGGTGCTGCAGCGCCTGCACGCCGTCCTCAGCCCGCGCCTGGACGCCTGTGGCCCGAATGAAATGGCCCAGCTACTGCGCGGCCTGGACGGGCGCTTTGTACCCGCCGGCCCCAGCGGCGCACCGTCGCGCGGGCGGCCCGACGTGCTGCCCACCGGGCGCAATTTTTACGCCGTGGACACACGGGCAGTGCCCACCCCCACCGCCTACGCGATGGGCTCTACCGCAGCCGACCGGGTGGTCGAACGCCATTTGCAAGACCACGGTGCCTATCCCCGGGCTATCGGTCTGTCGGTCTGGGGCACCAGCACCATGCGCACGGGCGGTGAAGACATCGCCCAAGCCTTTGCGCTGCTGGGCGTGCGCCCCAAATGGGTGGCGGGCAGCAGCCGGGTGGTGGACATCGAGGTGCTGCCCATGGCCATCAAGAACCGGCCCCGCATCGACGTGACGCTGCGGGTGTCCGGCTTCTTCCGCGACGCCTTCCCCAACGTGATCGACTTGTTCGACACCGCCGTGCGCGCCGTGGCAGCCATTTCGGCAGAAGACGAGCCCGACGACGTGAACCCCATCCGCGCCCGGGTCCAGCGCGAAGCCGCCGAGGCCCAGGCCGCAGGCATGGCGGCAGACGAGGCGCAGCGCCAATCGACCTGGCGCGTGTTTGGCCCGCGCCCCGGCGGCTACGGTGCGGGCTTGCAAGCGCTGATGGCCAGCGGCCGCTGGACCGACGGCGCGGACCTGGCCCAAGCCTATCTGCGCTCGGGGTCGTACGCCTACGGGCAAGACGCGCACGGCACGGCGGCGGGCGCGGCGTTCGCGCAGCGGCTGGCGGGCATCGACACCGTGCTGCACAACCAGGACAACCGCGAGCACGACATCCTCGACTCCGACGACTACTACCAGTTCCAGGGCGGCATGGCGGTGGCCGTGCAGCAGCTGGCGGGCGCGCAGCCCACGCTGTACCACGGCGACTTCAGCGTGCCCGGTGCGCCGCGCATCCGCACACTGGGCGAAGAGGTGGCCCGCGTGGTGCGTTCGCGTGCCGTCAACCCCAAGTGGCTGGACGGCGTGAAGCGCCACGGCTACAAAGGCGCGTTCGAGATCGCCGCCACAGTGGACTTTTTGTTTGCCTTCGACGCCACCACCGGCGTGGTGGGCGACCACCAGTACGCGCTGGTGGCCGACGCCTACCTGCACGACGCCGCCACCCGCGCCTTTCTGCAGCAGCACAACCCCGGCGCGCTGCGCAGCATTGGCGAACGCCTGCTGGAGGCCATGCAACGCGGCCTGTGGGCGGAACCTGGCACGCACCGCGAACGCATTGAAGACCATCTGCTGGCGCTAGAGCACCATGTGGAAGCATTTGGAGATTTTGGAGAAGGACCCCATGACGACTCTTGACACCGCCCCGCGCGCGGTATTCCCCTTTACCGCCCTGGTCGGCCAGCCGCTGCTGCAGCGCGCCCTGTTGCTGGTCGCCATCGACCCCCGTATCGGCGGCGTGCTGGTCAGCGGCCCGCGCGGCACGGCCAAGTCCACGGCGGCACGCGCCTTGGCGGCCCTGCTGCCGCAAGCCCCGTTTGTGACCCTGCCGCTGGCCGCCAGCATCGAGCAACTGGTCGGCACGCTGAATGTGGAAGACGTGCTCCGCGACGGCCAGCTGCGGTTAGCGCCCGGCCTGCTGGCCCGTGCCAACGGCGGCGTGCTGTACGTGGATGAGGTCAACCTGCTGCCCGACGCGCTGGTCGATGCGCTGCTGGACGTGGCCGCCAGCGGCACCAATACCGTGGAGCGCGACGGCATCTCCCAGCAGCACGCCGCCCGCTTTGTGCTGGTCGGCACCATGAACCCGGAGGAGGGCGCGTTGCGTCCCCAACTGCTGGACCGCTTTGGCCTGTCCGTGCTGCTGCACAACCCGCTGGACCCGCAGCAGCGCCACGCCATTCTGCGCACCCGGCTGGCGTTTGACGAAGACCCGCAGGCGCTGGCAGCGCAGCACGCGGCAGAGTTGCACCAGCTATCGGCTACCGTCACCGCCGCCCGCGCCGCTTTGCCGCGCCTGGACTGGTCCGACGCCGTGCTGCAGCACGCCGCGCAACTGGCTCTGGCTGCGGGCGTGGACGGCATGCGCGCCGACCTGGTGATGCTGCGCGCCGCCCGGGCTCTGGCCGCGCTGGAAGGCCGCGACACCGTTACCCCGCAAGATGTGGACACGGTGGCCGAGTTCGCCCTGGCGCACCGCCGCTCGGACGCCGCCGCACCACCCGCCCAGCAGCACGCAAATCCCCCCCCGCCTGGGGCGACGCAACCCGGCTCTGCCGCGCCTGCCCCAGAAGGCGATTGGGGTGCCTTGTCACCCCAGCCCACCAGCACCACGCGGGTGGCCTCCATCGGGGCCTGGCCGCCAAAAAAAGCCTAGGCCACCCCGGCCACCGCCCCGCAACTCGGGGCGGCGGCGGGCGGTGGCCCAGCCCCTCTGCGATGCTGAAACCGGCTCCCCAGCGCAGCCTTGCACCTAGCGACGGCCCGGCCATCGCCTGGCTGCGCACGCTGCTGGCCAAAGGGCCTGCCGCGCTGCAGCGGCAGCACCTGCGCTACCAACCGTTGCGCCGGGCACAGCCGCAGCTGCACTGCATCGTGCTGGACACCTCGGGCTCCATGCGCCAGGGCGGACGCCTGGCTCTGGCCAAGGGCTTTGCCGCCCGGCTGATCGAACAGGCCGCCCGGGCCGGTGACCATGTGGCCTTGTTGAGCTTTGGCGGCCAGGGTGTCCAACTGCTGCTGTCCCCCGGTCCGGCCCGCAGCGCGGGTGCGGCGCGCGTGCGCCAGTGCGGCGGCGGTGGCGGCACACCGCTGGCCCAGGCGCTGGCCGTGGCGCAAGGTCTGCTGGCCAATACATCCAAGGCGCCCCACGCTGCGCTGTGGCTGCTGACCGATGGCCGCACGCTGGAACAACCCGTCGCCCCCAGCGTGCCCACCGTCATCGTGGATTTTGAAGACCCCCGCCGCCCTTTGGGCCGCTGTGCCGCCTGGGCGCAGCGTTGGCATGCTGATTACCGTTTGGCCTCGGCCCTTGGATAGAGATTTATGAGCACCATCACCGAAGTCATCGTCTGCACCACCTGCCGCCCGGCCGACGTGCCGCGCGACCAACCCGCGCCCGGCGCAGCCCTGCTCGAAGCCGTGCAGGTGGCGGCTTGGGATGTAGACCCCGCGCTGCTAGCCCAGGTGCGCATTCGCGGCGTGGAATGCATGACCGGCTGCAACCGCGCCTGCACCGTCACCTTTCAGGCGGCGGGCAAATATCTGTATTACTTTGGCGACCTGGCCGCCGACGCCGAGACCGCCGCCCACATCCTGGCCTGCGCCCAGCTGCACGTCAAGATCCCCGACGGCACGCTGCTGCGCAACGACCGGCCCGCCCGCCTGCGCAACGGCATCCTGGCGCGCATACCGCCGTTATTGCCTCTCGACGCGTAAACTTGTTCGCATTGTTTGTATGTTTTTTTCAAGGAGTTCACCATGACCGAAGCCACTATCGCCACCCCATCCCGTACCCGTAGCCCAGCGCGTAGCCTCATGCTGCAGCTAGCCGCTGGCGCCGCACTGGGCCTGGTTGTTTTCTATGGCGTGGCATTTGCCGAAAGCCCGCTCGCCCACAACGCCGCCCACGACGTGCGCCACATCACGGTTCAACCGTGCCATTGATTTGGCTCACCCCCAGTCTTGCCCACTTCGTGTGGCCGCCAACCCCCTTGCAGGGGGCGAACCCAGTGGCCCGGCATAGCCGGTTCCACGGGTTCCCTGGGCTGAGATCCGTTCCGCTCGCAGCTGGGTGGTGAGTAGTTGCATTTTTTTGGGAGTTTGGGATGATTTTTCCGCGACTTATTTTGTCCAGCCTGGCCGTGGCCTTGCTGGTCGGCACGGTGCAAACCGGTGTGCAACGCTGGCAGGCCGCGCCCATCATCCTGGCTGCCGAAGTGTTTGAAGAGCAAAAAGCTGAAGCGCCCGCACCGGCCCAAGCCATAGCCATCCATGAACACGAGCACGACCATGAACACGGCACCGCCAAAGAGTGGGAGCCTGCAAACGGTGCCGAGCGCATTGGCTGGACCTGGGTGGCCAACATGCTGCACGCCTTCAGCATGGCGCTGCTGGTATTTGCCGTGATGGGTGTTTGGCGCAGCCAGCGTGGTACGGCGCTGGCGGCCCTGCCCCTGGCCGGGCTGGTCGCCGCTGCGGGTTGGCTGAGTTTTCACCTCTGGCCCACCTTGGGCTTACCCGCCGAAGTGCCGGGCATGGAGGCCGCCCCGCTGCACGCCCGCCAACTGTGGTCCGTACTGGCCGTGGCCAGCGCCGCCACCGCCTGCGCCCTGGCGGGCTTTGGCAACAAGCCGTGGCGCTGGTTGGCCGCTGCGCTGCTGCTGGCGCTGCCGTTCGCTATAGGCGCGCCGCATCTGCACGGCGACGCCCTGGCCGGCTACAGCCCCGAAGCCCATGCCGCTCTGGCGCAACTGGTGCAGCAATTTTTCTGGGCCACCACCTGGGTCGCGCTGAGCTTCTGGCTGGCGATGGGCCTGGCCTGCGCCTGGGCATTTCAGCGCTGGCTGCAGCCAGTGTTGGTGCAGGGGTTTAAGGATGCCGGGTTGGAGACGGCCTGAATCTGGTTTGCTATGAATAAAGTAGCTACTAGCGCAGGTGGAATGTGCGCTAGTGGCACTTTTTATGCCTAATTCCATTTCCAAATCATTTGTGTCTAGGCGCGAAGCCGTAGGCAGTGCTGTAGCACGACAAGGCGAAGCAACAACGACACGGATGATTTAGAAATGGAATAAGTCACCCGGCGTAGCTACCCCGGTTACGCGCTGGGCGCATGGCCCACGATGTGGCTGCATCTCACCACCGTGGCGGTGGTTTGCCTGCTGGTAGGCAGTGCGGCGGCGCGACCAAGTCATAGGCTACGGAAACACCAGCATTGCGGGCTCGCGCTTGAACCCTGTGTTTGAAGTGGAAGGCGTGCCGCTGGTGCTCCATCCGCTGGACATGGTGTCTGTGGCGGTGGACCAGCTGGGTGAGCATGTCACCTCGCTGGCGGAGCATGGGCAGGCGATTGCGGATGCGCTGGATGCGTTGCTGACGCGGGCTGGGGGGTGATTGGAGCGAGGAATGCCCAACATCCCCGCGTGCGAGGCACCCCGTTCGGAGCTCTTGCACGCAGGGGATGTGCTGTGGCCGATTGAATCAAAAGGAAAAGAACATGCTGTTAACTGACATCGCCGTAGAGCACACCATTGCGCCCCCCAAGGGAGGACTGAGCGTGAACCTGGTGCTGCACCCGTTTACCAACACACAACGCGATTCGCTCGGCAAGTTTGAGATCGTCCGCAGCGTGCGAGAGCCGGGGGCCAAAGAGGTAAAACTCTCCACCTTCGTGTCGTTCCCGCAACTGGCGGAGCTGTACGCCAAAGGCGTGCTCGACGCATACGGCTTCTCCGTGCGCATGTGTGCTGCCGCCGGCAAGCACCCCAAGACCACCCCCACCAAAAAGCTGCTCCCCGCCCACATCAAGCCAGGCGCCGCGTTCGACCTGGCGGTGCAAGCCGTGGATGTGTCACAACCCGCCACCCGCGAGCTGAGAACTGCGTTGCTGCGGACGGGAGTCAAGCTGTAGGGGTGCTATGGATTTGGGAGCTGCTTGCGCAGGTTCTATGTGCGCTGGAGTCACTTTTTATCCATAAATTCATTTTCTGGAGTTCAATAGGTCTGCAACTCTCTCCGCGACTGGCATCCTTGACGGAGCATAGGCAAGCTATTGCGGATGCGTTGGATGAGTTGCTGACGCGGGGTAAGGGTGGATTGGGTGAGTGGTCAGCAAAAGGCTGGTTGCGGCCATTCACGAGTCCCG
>CANFZJ010000132.1 GCA_947451445.1 Comamonadaceae bacterium | reverse complement strand
GGAGGTCAGCAGCACCGACCCGCACCGCTGGGAACCCCTGCTGCGCCACGCCGGAGCCATCTTTTTGGGTGCTTACACCTCTGAGAGTCTGGGCGACTACTGCGCCGGCCCCAACCACGTGCTGCCCACCAGCGGTACGGCCCGCTTCTCCAGCCCGCTGGGGGTTTACGACTTCCAAAAGCGCAGCAGCATCATTGAAGTCAGCCAAGCCGGTGCCCAAACGCTGGGCCAAATCGCCGCCGAGCTGGCCTACGGCGAAGGCCTGCAGGCCCACGCGCGGGCGGCAGAAATGCGCTTAGACCCGGTTTAAGCCCATTTTTCAGGCATAAAAATAGCGGCTTGCGCAGGTACTACCTGCGCAAGCTGCTATTTATTTTGACTTCAAAAAAGAGAGCAAACCTGACGCTGAAAGTTAGGCGGGCATCTTGTACCCCGCCGCATGCACCTGCAGCCACTGCTCCAGCATCATCAAAATCCACACCATTTCCCCGTAGTAGCCGGGGTGCTCCTGCAGCCGCTCGGTCAGCAGGCTGCGGATGAATTCGGGCCGCACGATGTTGCGGGTGGCCAGGCTGTTCAGGGCGTCTACCGCCACCTTTTTCAGGCCGTCGTGGCGGGTCATCCACACGCCGAAGGGCAGGCCGAAGCCTTGTTTCTTTTTGACCAGAATCTCGTCGGGCAAAAAGCCGCGCAGCGCTTCTTTGAAGAACCAGCGCAGTTTCATGCCCTTGAGCTTGTATTCAGTGGGCAACTTGAGCGAGAAGGCCAGCAGTGCCTCGTCCAGCATGGGGAAGCCCACGCCCAGCCCGGCCAGCCGGGTGGTGCCGCAGACTTTGGGCAGATCGCTTTCGGCCAGGGTGTAGCGCCAGTCATAGGCCAGGGTGCGGTTGACCTGGTCGTCGGTGCGGGCCTGGGTCCAGATGGCGCGCTGCTGCTCGGCCGGGCCTTGGATGTTGACTTGCTGCAAGAAGGCGGGGGTCAGTACGTCATTCACACCCAGACGCAGCAGCAGGTTGTACATCTGCAGGCGGTCGGGCATGGGGACTTTGGCTTGTTCGACATAGCTGGCGGCTTTGCTGAAGCCCGGCAGGCGGCCCAGCGGGCTGCGCTCCAGCAGGGGCTCCATCAGGCCGCTGCGCAGGGGCGCGGGGATCACGTTGTACCAGCCAAACACGCGCTGCTTGGCGTAGCGGCTGTTGCCGCCGAACAGCTCGTCGCCGCCGTCACCGGCCAAAATCTTGGTCACGCCGTCGTTTTTGGCAAAGCGGGCGCAGTAGTACGAGGGCAGGGCGGACGAGTTGCCAAACGGCTGGTCGTAGCTGGCTGCCACGTCGGCAATGCTGCGCACCAGGTCTTCGGGGGTGACGTAGTACTCGTGGTGCTCGGTTTTGAAGTGTTTGGCGGCGAGGCGGGCGTATTCCATCTCGTCGTAGCCTTCGGCGTCAAAGCCGATGGAGTAGGTGGCCGCTTTTTGACCGCTGATGTCGCTCAGCATGCCTGCCACGGTGGAGCTGTCGGTGCCGCCGCTCAAAAAGCAGGCCGCTTTGCCGCCGTCCAGTTGCCCCGCCACGGCATTTTTCAGCAGGCCACGGAATTCATCGCGCAGGCTGCCGAAGTCGGCGCTGCGGGGTTCTTCAAACGTGGGAACCCAGTACGGGGCGATGGTCAACTTACCATTGTCAAACAGCGCGTAGTGGCCCGGCGGCAGGCGGAACACACCTTTGAAGATGGTGCGCGGCGAGGGAATGGCGTGGAAGTACAGGTAGTCGAAGATGGCCTGCGGGTCGATCTCCGCGCTATCGGCCAGCGCGTCGGCGCGGGCCGCAAAGCGCAGCTGGCCATCCACCACCCGGTAGCACAGGCTGCGGATGGCGAAGCGGTCCACCGCCAAAAATGTGCGGCCCGAGGCCTCTTGCACGCCCACCGCAAAGTCGCCCGTAGCCTGCAGCGCGGCGGTGGCGGGGTTGGCGGGGTCTTGGGCGATGGCCGCTTGCCAGGCGGCTAAAACGCCATCCGCTTGGGCCAAGGCGGCTAATGTGGGGTCTGCAAAACGGGGGCTGCCAAGGACGAGGGGTGTGGTGGGCATGGGCGGTCAGTAGGCTGAGATGGAGGCGAAGCCGCTCACGGCGCGGATGGCTTCACGGTTTGGATGGCTCCGGGATTATGCGGGGCTTGGCCCAGCGCCCCGGTGCGGGCGGTGTGAATATATTCACGCTGGGGCTGCAGACTTTGGCCGTTGGCGCTGCCGGGGTCCACGGCCTTGCCGACCAGGGGCGAGTCGGGCCGCAGCGCATAGCCGTCGAGGGCGCTGCGGGCTATGTTGAAGTTGTTGCGCACATCACCCGGTGTGCCGGTTTGCAACGCAGCCGGGCCGACCAGCAGGTTGTTCACGGCCCGCACCGCATCCGCACCGGGTTTGATGCGCAGCCAGGTGCCGCCGCTGGGTAGATCGTCGATGAGGGTGTTGTTGACCAGGTACAGCTGGTTGACTGGCCAGGTGGTGCCCTCGGCTCCGAATGAGATGAGGATGGGGTTTTCGGTCAGCGGGCCTTGTTGGATGATGTTGCCCACCACGGTGGCCACCCCGCCATTGGGAAACTCCAGCTCATAGCTGGCGCTACCCCCGGCCTCATCGGTCAGGCGGTTGTACAGAATCTGGCTTACCGCAGCGCGGCTTTTCAGCAAATGGCCGGTCTTGGCGTGGTGAAGGTAGCTGCCCGTGACCGTGGCGCGGGCGATCTGGCCGATGTACAGGTTGTGATTGTGGCCGTCGGGGCGGCTGTTGTAGGCGAACTCGCTGTTCTCCACCTCCAGCACGGCCTGGGGGTGGTTGCTGGTCAGCAGGCCCATTTCGTTGTAGGTGAAGCTGCAGTTGCGCACCACCAGGTGGCCGGATTCGAAGCGGATGCCCGCGCCGTTGCGGCCCTCGACCTGCGCACCGCTGAAGTCAAAGCCGCTCACCGTGAACAGGGCCGAGCGAACCACCCAAATGCCTTTGCCCTCGGCCGCCATGCCCTGGGCCCGCAGCCGCACCCGGCCCCCCACCGCGCGCAGGTGGATGTTCGCTTGCGTCCATACCGCCACGTCGCCTACATAGTCACCAGAATCTACGTCAATCGTGGTGTTGTCGCCCGCCAATCGTGCGGCGGCAGCTATTGTTTTGATAGTGCGCGTGGGACCGACCTGCAGCGTCTTGCCCGCCGCTGTGGCGTGGCTGGGTAGCCAGGCCAGCAAGGGGGCGGTGAGCAGAGTGCGGCGGAGGATGGGCATGGCGAGGCATTGTGGCAGAGCCCTTATCATCCCCGGCATGAAAAAAGTCTTGATGGTGGCCTACCACTTTCCACCGCTGGCAGGCAGCAGCGGCATCCAGCGCACCCTGCGCTTTGTCCAGCACCTGCCCGCGCTGGGCTGGCAACCGCTGGTGCTGACGGTGGAGCCACGGGCCTACGAGCAAACCAGCCCCGACCTGCTGCCCGACGTGCCACCCGACACCGTGGTGCGCCGTGCCTTTGCGCTGGACACCGCGCGCCACCTGCGGGTGCGGGGCAGCTACATCGGCTGGATGGCCCGGCCCGACCGCTGGATCAGTTGGCGCTTTGACGCCGTGCGCCAGGGGATGCAGCTGATCAAGGAGTTTCAGCCCGACGCCATCTGGTCCACCTACCCCATCGCCACCGCCCACGTCATCGCGCAGGCGCTGCACCAAAAGTCGGGCATCCCCTGGGTGGCCGACTTTCGCGACCCGATGGCCCAGGACGGCTACCCGGCCGACCCCATCACCTGGCGCAGCTACCAGCGCATCGAGCAACTGGCGATGGAGCAGGCCCAGCGCAGCGTGTTCACCACGCCCGGTGCAGCGCAGATGTACCGCGACCGCTACCCCCAGGCCGCCAGCCGCATCACGGTGATCGAAAACGGCTTTGACGAGGAAAGTTTTGCCCACGCGCCGGTAGCGTCATCCGCCCCGCTGGCCGCCGACCAGCCGGTGCTGCTGCTGCACAGCGGCATCGTCTACCCGTCCGAGCGTGACCCGACCCAGCTGTTCGTTGCCCTGCAGCGCCTGCGCGCCAGCGCTAGCCTGGGGCCGCAGCAGCTGAAGATCCGCTTCCGCGCCTCGGTGCACGACGACCTGCTGACCGCGTTGGCGACCCAGTACGGCATGCTGGACTTTATCGAACTCTGCCCGCCCGTGCCGTACCGCCAGGCGCTGAGTGAGATGCTGTCGGTCGATGCGCTGCTGGTCATGCAGGCCAGCAACTGCAATGCCCAGATTCCGGCCAAGATTTACGAATACCTGCGTGCTGGCCGCCCGCTGATCGGCCTGACCGACCCGGTGGGCGACACCGCCGGGGTGCTGCGCGGCGCGGGGCTGGACGCCATCGCCAGCCTCGACTCGGCCGACGAGATCGCCGCGCTGCTGCCGCCGTTTGTGGCCGCCGTGCGCGCCCAGCGGGCTACGCTGCCCGATCCGCAGGCAGTGCGAAATGCATCGCGCCAGGGGCGGTCGGAGGCATTTGCGCAGTTGCTGGACGGGGTGCTGGGGCGTTCTGCATAGCGGCTAAACACATTCTTACATCTGGTGGCATCGCAGTATTTGCCAAATAGGTATGCAGCCTCCAAAATGGTCACCAGCCTGCCGGGTTTGTACTCAGTGCTGGTTTTGAGGCGGTGCTTTTTGGCCTATTCCAACCCGGGCTTTTACCCATGCCATCTGGAGTTCCCTGCTTGGTTTGCCGCGAAACCAGCGCATTCCTGTTCAAAACGACGGTGCTGGGCCAGTACCCGGTAGCGTATTTCCGCTGCCCGCATTGCGGCTTGCTACAAACCGAAAAACCGTATTGGCTGGATGAAGCCTACGCGGCGGCGATCTCTGCGCTGGATGTGGGCATGGTCGGCCGCAATATGGATCTGGCCCGCAAAGCTACGCAGGTGATCCGCCAAGGCTTTGACCCCCGGGGGAAATTTCTGGACTACGCTGGCGGCTATGGCTTGTTCGTCCGCATGATGCGGGACAAGGGCTTTGACTTCTACCGCCAGGACCGTTATTGCGCCAATATCTTTGCCCAGCATCTGGATGTGGCCGATGCGGGCCATCAGCCGTTTTTTGAGCTGGTCACCGCGTTCGAGGTGCTGGAGCACCTGGTAGACCCCATCGCCGAGATCGAAAAAATACTGGGCTGCGCAGACTCGGTGCTGTTTTCCACCTTGCTGGTGCCCAAGGGCATCCAGCGTGCCGAAGACTGGTGGTACTTTGTGCCAGAAACCGGCCAGCACATCGTGTTTTTCAGTGTGCCTGCGCTGGAAATGCTGGCCTCGCGGACCGGTTGCCAGCTGTTTTCCAACCACTCCGACCTGCACCTGCTGACCCGGCGAAAAATGGCCAATCCGTTCCAGCAAAAGAAGAAGTCGATCCCGGTGCGCGTGGCCGAAAAATACCTGCGCTGGGCCATGCCGTCGGACACAAACGAACACAGCCTGTTGTGGCGCGACTTTGAAGCCGCCAAGCAGCGCTTGGCCCGCAGCAGCGCACCGCAGCGCTGATCGCTACAGGCACTTCTATAAATCCAATTGTCGGGCGCCTCGCTCTGCATTCCGAAAATTGAATTTCTAGAAGCGCCCTACATCTTTACTGCGCCGGTTTCGGAAATTCCAGCTCCACCCGCAAGCCACCCAGTGTGGGCGATTGCGTAAGCCGCAGCTGTGCCCCATGCGCCTGGGCAATCGTTTGGGCAATCGCCAGCCCCAGGCCGCTGCCGCTGACTTGGGCGTCGGCGCTGCGGTAGAAGCGCTCAAACACCCGGTCCCGTTCTGCCGGGGCGATGCCGGGGCCGGAATCTTCCACGCTGATCTGCACCCCGTCCGCCGTGGCGGCCAGGGCCACGTCCACCTGGCCGTGTGTTGGCGTGTACTTCAGCGCGTTGTCCAGCAGGTTGCGCAGCAGTATGCGCAGGGCGTCGGGGTGGCCCATGGTGGTCAAGGGTTGGCTGGCGGAGATGCCCAAATCCATCTGCCGTTCCTGCGCCAGCGGCAGCGCTTCTTGTACCGCCTGCTGCAGCAGGGCTTGCAGGTCGATGCGCTCGGCCGGGGTGTCGCGGGCCGACTCCTGCCGCGCCAGCACCAGCAGTTGCTGCATCAGCGCGATGGCGCGGTCGATGCCCTGGTGCAGCCGGGTCTCGGTCAAGGTGCGGGTGGCGGCGTCGGGGGCGCGGGCCAGGGCCTGGGCTTGCAGCTTCAGGGCGGTCAGCGGGCTGCGCAGCTCGTGGGCGGCGTTGGCCACGAAGGACTTTTGCGCGTCGAAGGCGCTGTGCACGCGGTCGAACAGCAGGTTCAGCTCGTGCACCAGCGGGCGCACCTCGTCGGGCAGGCCACCTTCGGGCAGGGGCGACAGGTCGTTGGCGGCGCGGGCGGCCACCTGCAGGCGGGTGCGCTCCAGCGGTTTCAGCGCGTGGCGTATGGCCCACCACAGCGCCAGCATCAGCAGCGGGGCCATCCAGGCCATGGGCAGCATGGCGCGCACGGCCAAGGCCTGGGCACGGGCCTGGCGGGCGCTCAGGTCTTGGGCGATCTGGATGGTTTGCAGCGGGGTCTGGATGGAATACACCCGGTAGCGGCGGCCGTCGTGTGCCACGTCGGAAAAGCCCAGCACCGCCTGCGCGGGCAAGCGGTTGCGCGGCGACTGGAACAGTTGCACCCCGTTGGCGCTCCAGATTTGTACCAGGGTGTCGGCCTCGTCGTCGTCCTCGGGCGGCGGCGTGGGCATGCCGCCGCGCAGGGCATAGGCCATTTGCTGCAGGTGGTAGTCGAACATTTCATCTGCCTGCTGCAGCGCCCCCCGGTAGGCGGACGCGGCCTGGAACAGCGCGGCAGCGGCGATGGCGGCCATGGTCAGGCCGATCAGGCGGCGGCGCAGGGAGTAAGGATGGCTCATGGCCGGGGCAGTACGTAGCCCAGGCCGCGCACGTTCTGGATCAGGTCTGCGCCCAGCTTTTTGCGCAGGCCGTGGATGTAGACCTCCACCGCGTTGCTGCTCACGTCGTCCTTCCAGCTGTACAGCTTTTCTTCCAGCTGGGCGCGGGAGAACACCACGCCGGGGCGGGCCATCAGTGCTTCCAGCACCGCCCATTCACGGGCCGACAGGGCTACGGGCTGGCCGTCGCGCGTGGCCTCGTGGGTGGCGGGGTTCAGGCGCAGGCCGTGCACTTCCAGCACCGGGTCGGCCCGGCCTGCGCTGCGCCGGGTCAGCGCGCGGATGCGGGCCAGCAGCTCGTCGATGTCGTAGGGCTTGAGCACGTAGTCGTCGGCCCCGGCATCCAGCCCCTTGATGCGGTCAGCCACCGCGTCGCGGGCGGTCACCACCAGCACGGGCGTGGCGTCCTTGCGCTGGCGCATGCCTGTGAGCACCGCCAGCCCGTCGCGCTTGGGCAGGCCCAGGTCCAGCAGCACCAGGTCGTAGGTTTGGCTGTGCAGCGCCGTGTCGGCCATCACGCCGTCTTTGACCCAGTCCACGGCAAAGTGCTCGGCGCGTAGCACGTCGAGCACGGTTTCGCCAATCATGGGGTCGTCTTCTACAAGCAATAAACGCATCGGGCGAGTATGCCGTGGCGTGGCTTAGGTGGGACTTAATGGATTGCAGTTTTTATATGCTTTTTAGGCCACTAGCGCATATTCCACCTGCGCCGATAGCTATAACTTAGGTAGCAAGCCGCGCCCGGTGCCGTGCCACCTGCGCCCGCACCTGCGCCCAGGCCGTGCCGCCCAAAATGTTGCGCGCGTTCAGCGAGCCGCGCAGGCTCAGGCACTGGTACACATCGTCTTCGATTTGGGCGTTGAAGCCTTGCAGCACGTTCAGTGGCAGCTCGGACAGGTCCACGCCCTTGGCAATGGCCTCCTTCACGGCGTGGGCTACCACCTCGTGCGCGTCGCGGAAGGGCAGGCCTTTTTTGACCATGTAGTCGGCCAGGTCGGTGGCGGTGGCGTAGCCGCGCAGGGCGGCGCGTTCCATCGCCTCGGGCTTGACGGTGATGCCGCCGACCATTTCGGCAAAGATGCGCAGCGTGTCTTTGAGTGTGTCCACGGTGTCGAACAGCGGCTCTTTGTCTTCCTGGTTGTCCTTGTTGTAGGCCAGGGGCTGGCCCTTCATCAGGGTGATCAGGCCCATCAGGTGGCCGACCACGC
>CANFZJ010000131.1 GCA_947451445.1 Comamonadaceae bacterium | reverse complement strand
GGCCGCCTGCCGCTTCGATGGCTGGGGCCAGGCGCTGCGAGCACTTGACGTCAAACAAAATGGTGCCACCGGGGACGCGCTTGAGCACGTCTTCGGCAAACAGCTGCATCTGGCGGTCGGGGTAGATGTTGCTGCCGTCTTGGGTGACGATGCCCAGTCGGTCGCCATCGCCGTCAAACGCCAGGCCCAGCTCGGCACCGCTGGTTTTCAGGGCGGCGATCAGGTCGTTCAGATTTTCTGGTTTGCTGGGGTCGGGGTGGTGGTTAGGAAAGTTACCGTCCACCTCGCTGAACAGCTCGATCACCTCGCAGCCAATAGCCCGCAAGATGCCGGGGGCCGACGCACCCGCAATGCCGTTGCCAGAATCGACCACGATTTTCAAGGGCCGTGCCAGACGAATGTCGGACACGATGCGCGCCGTGTAGGCAGGCAGCACGTCCACCGAACGCACGCTGCCACCGGGTTGGTGCTGCCACGTTTCGGCTTCCATCATGCGGCAGATGGCCTGGATCTCGTCACCATGGATGGCCCGTCCCCCCATGACCATCTTGAAACCGTTGTAGTCCTTGGGGTTGTGGCTGCCGGTGACCTGGATGCCGCTACGGCACAGGGTGTGGGCGGCAAAGTACAACATCGGCGTGGTCACAGCGCCGGTGTCGATCACCTCGATACCCACCGCCACCAAACCACGGATCAGCGCTGCCAGCAGCGACGGCCCACTCAAGCGCCCATCGCGCCCCACGGCCACAGTGGTTTCGCCCTCGGCCAAGGCAATAGTGCCAAATGCCTTGCCAATGCCTTCGGCAACTGCTTCGGTGACGGTGCTGGGCACGATGCCCCGGATGTCGTAGGCTTTAAATATGGAATGAGTGACTTGCATAAGAGTTAAATAATGGGGTGAACCGCTGCCCAGGTGGGGCAAGACGAGGTAAGTGGCCGGGATTGTAGTTTTCGCTTAGCGGGTTTACGGTGCCAAATCTGGCTATTTACTGGCTGCTGCAGATGGGTCAGGGCGACAGCCACCACATTCCACACAGCCCAACCGCATGGGGAACGCCCCATCTGCTGCCCATTTTCAACGTGAGCGCAAGCCGCCTTGGATAACGCCACGCAGAAAATAGGTTTTGGCAAAATTTAAATTTAACGGGTCCAACGCCCATGCCGCCTTTAAAAATTGCTTGGCACTGGCGGGATTCTGCTGGTGCTGAATATAGTGGTAGCCCATGCCAAAAACTTCTTTGGCAAGCATCTGCTTCATCCCTTTATGCGACCGCCAGGGCTCCTGGGTCATGTAATTTTGCTTGACTTGCAAAGCCTCCACATCGCCAAGAAGGCGATTATTGGCCCCAGACAAGGTATTGGGCGAAGACAAAAACAAACCAATCAACTCTTTAATGCGGATGAAGTTTCTTTTTTTCGCCATGCGCATCCACATATCATAGTCACCCACAATTTTAAAATTAGGGTTGAACAGCCCATTTTCTTCATGGGTTTTGCTACGCCATACGGGTTGTGAGCCTACAAAACAGCTAACCATCAAACGCTCAGGGCTGAAGTCTGGCCAAATGTATTTCTTGGGGTTTCTCGCCAAGCATTCTTCGTAGGTTTCATTTTCTATCTCGCTGACCACTTGGTCGCCATATGCCAAATCGCATTCAGGCTCTCGTTCAAGAGCATCAATCTGCTTTTGAAATGCATCAAATCGGTGGCGATCATCGGTGTTGGCACTTGTCAGGTACTTACCTTTGGCCAAGCCAATCGCACGGTTCCAGGCTGCATAAAGCCCTTCACGCTCTGTTCGAACATAACGAATATTAGGATGCTCGCGCATAAAGCGCTGGCATATCACGCCTTCAGCCTGTGGAGATCCGCTGTCAATCACCAGTATTTCAAGCTCTTTGCCTATGCTTTGCTGCAACAAATCTTCCAGGCAACCTTGCATAAATCGCTCGGCACCATAAGTTGAAACAATAGCCGTTAAAACTGGAGTTTTCATAAATAAAAATACCTATTTTAAATTTTGAGTACGAATAAAATCATCAGGATCTAACAAAAAATTATTCCAATTATTAACAACTTTGGCCATCTCAAAATTCGCATTCGCCTGCACCTCGGGGCCGCCATTTTGGGACCAAGCGAGCAATGTACTTACAACCACTTCAGATTGATGGGTGTCCATGGGTGGATTATTTTCAACAAGCACTTCTGCCGCCGCGCCGAAATCATGTGCAAGTACGGGTATTCCAAGGGCATTCGCCTCAGCATAGACCAAGCCAAATGTTTCTGGGCGTTTGCGCTGTGGATAAAAAACGCACAAGGCTTCCTGCACATGTTTTAAAACTTCGTGCTGAGGAAGATTACCAAGCTTCACCACACCGGGGGTATCCAGCATGCTGGTATCAATATTTTTTAGATATCCTGGATCTGCCACATAAAGTCTTAAATTATTATTTCTTACATAGGCCTCTTTGAACAGTGAAACCACGTGTTCTATACCCTTGTGTGGCGAACTAAAAAACACCAACTTATTCGCATCACGCTTCACTTCTGGATTCTTCTGAATCGCTATATCTAACGGGTTGTAATGGTATAGCAGCCCCCCTCGCCCCATCAACCCCATACTGGCCCAGTAACCTGGCAAGCTTCTTATGTGGCGCCAACTGTGCATTACATGGGTTTTTGAAACACAAATAATACCCAGCTTATAGCGCAGATGGTCTTGCCAAAAAAATGGGACTTCTTCTGCCAAATAATTGTGCAGCCATAGCCATAATCGACCACGTGCTACAGCGACTACTTTGTCGATGTATTGTGCTTTTTGAATGAAGACGATATGGTCTGCATTTTTGACAGCATTCTCCAAACCGCTGAGGGGTAAGAAGTGTAAATTCGGGTTCTCTTCACGTTCTGTTTCCCGATTGTGCTGCACCACTTTCACGGAATGTTGTTGCGACAGGCCGTGGGCAATACGCACCACAGTGGCCTCTGTCCCTCCCAACGCCTTGAAGCGCATCACATCCGTGTCATAAGGAGTCGGACATTTAGGATCAATAAAGACGATGTTCATGGCAAGAATTAACCCTGGATGTGCGGAAACCCCAAGCAACCCGCAACGGATTGGTTCCAGGCATTGAATAGTGGCGCAAGTGTAGCCATTCTTACCCGCAATCCATCCGTACACAAGCCAACTGGTCTTACATAAAAAAAGCTGCCAGCACAGTATTTACCTGCAGTGACAGCTATATAAATAATAGCAAAATCCTTCTTGCGTTATTAGGCAGCGCCCAGCTCCCGGTACAACGCCAGATACTGCGCAGCCGCCGCCGACCAGGTGAAGTTTTGTGCCATGCCGCGTTGCTGTAGCTGCGCCCATACCGCGGGTTGGTGGAATGCATGCACCGTGCGGTGCACCGCCAGGGCCAGGGCTTCACGGGTGGCGGGGCCGAACATGAAGCCGGTGGCGGTGTCGGCCTGCAGAGCCGTGTCGTCGGCATCGGCCACAGTGTCGATCAAGCCCCCTACCCTGCGTACGACCGGGACCGTGCCGTAGCGCAGAGCGTACAGCTGGGTCAGGCCGCAGGGTTCAAACCGGGACGGCACCAGCATGGCGTCGGCACCGGCAATCATCTGGTGGGCAAAGGGTTCGTCGTAGCCAAGGCGCACCGCCACTTGGCCGGGGTGGGCAGCAGCGGCATCGGTAAAGGCTTTTTCCAGCGCTGCGTCTCCACTACCCTGCACGGCAAGTTGGGCTCCGGCGGCCAGCATGTCGGGGATGGCGGCAAGCACCAGGTCCAGCCCTTTTTGCGGGGTCAGGCGGCTGACGATGGTGAACAAGGGGGCGTTGGCATCTGCGTTCAAACCCAGGGTTTTTTGCAAAGCAGCCTTGGCCGCAGCCTTGCCGGTCAGGTCGGTAGCGGAATATGTGTGGCTGATGTCTTTGTCGGCAGCGGGGTTCCACACCGCATCGTCCACCCCGTTCAAGATACCAGACACGTCCGCACCGCGTGACCGCACCACGCCGTCCAGTCCGCAGCCAAATTCGTTGGTGGCGATTTCACCTGCGTAGCTGGGGCTGACGGTAGTGACGCGCTCGGCATTGGTCAGCCCGGCCTTCATGAACGAGAACTTGCCGTGGTATTCCAACCGGGTCGGGTCCATAAATGCAATGGGCAGGCCGAGCAGATGGAAGTCTTTGGCATCAAACAAGCCCTGGTAGGCCAGGTTGTGGACGGTGTAGACCGTGGCGACCGTGGCACCGGGGTTAGCCGCCACATAAGCGCAGGCCATACCGGCATGCCAGTCGTGGGCGTGCAGAACATCCGGTGTCCAGGCCGAGTCAAGCCCACCCACTGCCACTTGCGCCGCTACCCAGCCCAGCAAGCCGAAGCGCTGGGCGTTGTCTGGCCACTCGTTGCCATCGGCTCCAAGATAGGGATTGCCCGCGCGCTGGTAGAAGTACGGTGCGTCCACCACGTAGGCGGTGATACCGCTGGCAGCGACCGTCCCGCGCAGCAACCGAACCCGGGCCGCGCCAAAGGCAGCCCCGATCTCATAGACCACCACGGGCTTTTTCAAGCCCGCCAGAATGGCGGGAAAGCCGGGCAGCAGCAGGCGCGTATCGACACCTGCCGCCACCAACGCCTGGGGCAAGGCCCCCAGCACATCGGCCAAACCACCCGTTTTGACCAGAGGAAAAACCTCGGCACCTACCTGCAGTACTTTCATCCTTCCAGCTTCTTCAACATGGACGGGGTCACCAGGGTGATGCCGTTTTCGCTGCGGTGGAAGCGCTCAGCGTCCAGCGCGGCATCTTCGCCAATCACCATACCGTCTGGAATGACACACCCCCGGTCAAGCACGGCGCGGTTGATGCGGGCACCGCGGCCAATGTGTACTTCAGGTAATACGACAGACCAGTTCACCTGCGCATAGGAATGCACACGGACGTTGGAAAATAGCACCGAACGCGTCACGCTGCCGGACACGATGCAGCCGCCAGACACCATGGATTCAATCGCCGAGCCACGACGGTCGTCGGTGTTGTGGACAAACTTGGCAGGCGGCAGCTGGGCCTGGTAGGTCCAGATGGGCCAGCGGGTGTCGTACAGGTTCAGCTTGGGCTCAGTGGCGGTCAGGTCGATATTGGCGTCCCAGTAGGCGTCAATCGTGCCGACATCGCGCCAGTACGGCTCTTCGCCTTCGATATTGGGCACACAGCTCATGGAGAACGGGTGGGCCACGGCTTGGCCGTTGCGTACCGCACGCGGAATGATGTCTTTGCCGAAGTCATGGCTGGAGTCCGGGTCGGCCATGTCGCGCTCCAACTCGGCATACAGGAAGGCCGCGTTGAAGATGTAAATGCCCATGCTGGCCAGCGCCATGTCGGGGTTGCCAGGCATGTGGGGAGGGTCGGCGGGTTTTTCCAGAAACTCGGTGATCAAGCTGTTATCGTCCACCGCCATGACACCAAAGGCCGAGGCCTCGTGGCGCGGCACGGCAATACAGCCCACCGTGCATTCACGGCCCTTGGCCACGTGGTCAGCCAGCATCAAGGCGTAATTCATTTTGTAGATGTGGTCGCCGGCCAGCACCACGATGTAGTCCGCACCATAGCTTTCCAGAATGTCTTGGTTTTGGTAGACCGCGTCGGCCGTACCCCGGTACCAGTTCTCGTTGTCGTTGCGTTGCTGGGCGGGCAGCAAGTCCACGAACTCGTTCATCTCGTTCTTCAAAAATGCCCAGCCGCGCTGCAGGTGGCGCAGCAGACTGTGCGACTTGTACTGGGTGATCACGCCAATACGGCGAATGCCGGAGTTCAGGCAATTCGACAACGCAAAATCCACAATGCGAAACTTGCCGCCGAAGTACACCGCAGGCTTGGCACGGCGGTCGGTCATGTTCATCAAGCGGCTACCACGACCACCAGCCAACACCAAGGCAATGGCCCGTTTGGGAAGATCAAGCCCTTGGGCCAAGTTCGTCTGCTGCATTTTGTCTCCTGGAAATAAATAATTGTGACCAACTTTTGACTAACAGCAGCATCTTAATCCGTGGATTTAAAAAACAGTTACCTATGGGTTACCCCATGCGAGAATTCCCTAAAGTTGCACTTTTGGCGCTTCCAAAGCGCTTAAACTGAACCAAAAGAGCTTCTATGCAGTATGCGCTTGCGTAGCCTCAGCGGCCCAACCGCTACCGGCATACAAGTTGCATTCACAGCAGCCAGCCCTGTCAATTACCAACAAAAGGACGATCCCGTGCCCCAGCGAATTGCCCCCTCCACTACCGATATCCAGGCTGCAATTGCGCAGCATTTACTCAACACCGTAGGCGTCAGCCCCACAGAAGCCACTCCCAATGACCTGATGTTGGCCGTGTCCCAAGTGGCCCGGCAGCAGTTATCCCAGCGCTGGGTCAACACCCAGGCCCACGACCGCGCCACCAAAGCCCGCCGCGTGGTGTACCTGTCGATGGAATTCTTGATGGGCCGCACACTGTCTAACGCATTGGGTGCGCTGGACATTCGCGGCGCCGCCGCCACCGGCTTGCAGCACTTTGCCCAAACCCTGGAGTCCGTGACCGACCGCGAGCCCGACGCAGCCCTGGGCAACGGCGGTCTGGGCCGCTTGGCAGCCTGTTTTCTCGACTCGATGGCTACCGTGGGCCTGCCCTCCTTCGGCTACGGCATCCGCTACGAATACGGCATGTTTGCGCAAGACATCCAAAACGGTGCGCAAATGGAATACCCCGATCCGTGGCTGGAAAACGGCACGCCCTGGGAGTTTCCCCGTGCCGATATCAGTTACCCGGTGCGCTTTGGCGGTTGGGTCGAACATGTAGACGGCAAAGCCACTTGGCGCCATGCAGGCGAAGTAGCCGCCAAGGCCTACGACATGGTGGTGCCCGGCCACGGCACCGACAAAGTCAGCACCCTGCGCCTGTGGAAAGCCGTGGCCCCCGCCCACATCGACCTGAACGCCTTCAACACCGGCGACTACGCCCGTGCGGCCAGCATGAAGAACGAGTATGAAAACATCTCGTGGGTGCTGTACCCCAACGACAGCACCCCTGCCGGACGCGAGCTGCGCCTGAAGCAGGAATACTTCTTTGTCGCCGCATCGGTGCAAGACCTGATCGACCGCCACCTGAGCGAACACCCCAGCCTGGCCAACCTGCACGAACACGTCGCCATCCACCTGAACGACACCCACCCCGCTATCGGCGTAGCCGAACTGGTGCGCGTTCTGTGCGACGAACACGGCATGGATTGGGCTACCGCGTGGAACATTTGCTGCAAAACCTTTTCGTACACCAACCACACACTGATGCCCGAGGCGCTGGAAACCTGGCCCGTCGGCCTGATGCAGCACGTGCTGCCACGCCACCTGGAAATCATTTTCCGCATCAACAAAGAGTTTTTGGACATGGCCGCCGCGCACCGTCCCGGTGACAACGCCTTCCTGGCCCGCCTGTCGCTGATCGACGAGCAGGGCGAGCGCCGCGTGCGCATGGCCAACCTGTCCATCGTAGGCAGCCACAAGGTCAACGGCGTGTCGGCACTGCACTCAGAGCTGCTGGTGCAAACCATTTTTGCGGACTTCGCCGCCATCTGGCCCGACCGTTTTACCAATATGACCAACGGCGTCACCCCGCGCCGCTGGTTGGCCCAGGCCAATCCAGGCTTGTCGGCTCTGCTAGACGACACGCTGGGCAACAGCTGGCGCCTGGATCTGGACCAGCTGCAAAAACTGAAGACAAAAAAGGACGATAAGACCTTCCAAAAGTCCTTCATGGCGGTCAAACGTGCCAACAAAGTGCGCCTTGCCGAAGCTATCCTGCGCAGCACGGGCGTTACCGTCAGCCCGGACAGCCTGTTTGACGTGCAGGTGAAACGCATCCACGAATACAAGCGCCAGCTGTTGAATGTTTTACACGTTGTTACCCGTTACCAGGCCATTTTGGCCAACCCGGACGCCGCCTGGGTGCCACGCACGGTCATTTTTGCGGGCAAAGCCGCGTCCAGCTACGTCACGGCCAAGTCCATCATCCGCCTGATCCACGATGTGGGCTCGGTCATCAATAACGACCCACGCATCGGCGACAAGCTGAAACTGGTGTTCATGCCCAACTACGGCGTGTCGGTGGCTGAAATCATCATGCCGGGTGCGGACTTGTCCGAG
>CANFZJ010000130.1 GCA_947451445.1 Comamonadaceae bacterium | reverse complement strand
TTTTGGCGCGTTACACCCAGCACATGCTCAGTTTGGCCGCCGGGGCGCTGCTGGCCACGGCCTTTATGCACTTGCTGCCCGAGGCGTTTGAGAGCCAGGCCGGGGCGCAAGAGCTGTTTGGCACGCTGCTGGTGGGGCTGGTGTTCTTCTTTTTGCTGGACAAGGCCGAGCTGTGGCACCACGGGCATGAGCACCACCACGGCCCGCAGGCCGACGATGGGCATGGCCACCACCATCACCACCACCACCACGGTGAAACCCCGGCGCGCACCGGCGGCTGGGCCGTGTTGACGGGCGACAGCGTGCATGCGTTTGGCGACGGCATCCTGATCGCTTCGGCCTTTATGGCCGATATGCGGCTGGGTTGGGTGGCGGCGCTGGCGGTGCTGGTGCACGAGGTGCCGCACCACATGGGCGACCTGGTGGTGCTGCGGGGCACATCCAGCAACCGCCGGGCGGCGCTGGTCAAGGTGTCACTGGCCGGGGCGGTGACCGCACTGGGCGGTATGGTGGGCTACGGGCTGGTCGATTTGCTGCAAGACTGGCTGCCGTACTTTTTGGTGGTCGCCTCCAGCAGCTTCATCTATGTGGCCCTGGCGGACCTGATTCCGCAGCTGCAAAAGCGCCTGACGGCCCCCCAGACCGCTGCGCAGATTGCCTGGCTGCTGCTGGGGATTGCGCTGGTGACGCTGGTCAGCGGGCTAGCGCACGGGCATTCACATTGACCGTGGTTTTCGCCATACGTTCTATTTGAACTTGAAGAAGGCCACGTCGTCGGCCAGGCGCTGGGCCTGGTCTGCGAGTGCCCCTGCGGCGGCGGCAGTTTCTTCCACCAGGGCCGCGTTTTGCTGGGTGCCTTGGTCTAGTTCGTTGACCGAGGCGCCTACCTCTGCCACGCCCTGGCTTTGCTCACGGGTGGCGGTGGTGATTTCACCCATCAGCGCATCGATTTTGCCCGCGTTGGCCACAATCACCTGGATGGTGTCGCCTGCTTCGGCGGCGACCCGGTTGCCCTGCTCCACCTGTTCGATGCTGGCAGAATTCAGGGTCTTTATTTCTTTGGCTGCGGCAGCCGAACGGCCCGCCAGGGAGCGCACCTCGCTGGCCACCACGGCAAAGCCCCGACCCTGTTCGCCGGCACGGGCGGCCTCGACGGCAGCGTTCAGTGCCAGGATGTTGGTTTGGAAGGCAATGCCGTCAATAACGCCGATGATTTCCCCGATCTTGTTGGAGGCACTGCGGATGCCTTCCATTGTGTTTACCACTTGGGCAATGACCTCGCCACCCCGACTCGCCGAGGCCGCGTTTTCACGCACGATGGCGCTTGCACCCTGAACCGTGTCGGAAGTGTGCTTCACGGTGGCTGCAATTTGCTCCATCGCCGAGGCGGTTTTCTCCAGGCTGGTGGCATTGGCTTCGGTGCGGGCAGATAAGTCTTGTGACGCCGATGCGATCTCTTCGCTTGCGGTTTGCACATTGCTGGCACTGTCGCGTACGCCCATGGCCACTTTGCGCAGGCTGGTTTGCATGTCGCCCATGGTGACCATCAGTTGGGCGGCCTCGTCCGAGCCCCACGGCGTGGGCGCGGTTGTCAGGTTGCCCTGGGTAATTTCGGTCAGGTGGTTGCTCACCTCGCGTAGCCCACCCAGCATGACCTTGTAGAAGGCCATCATCAAGTAGAGCGCCAACAGCACAAAAAACACCGACAGGCCGATGTTGCGGTACAAAGTTTGCTGCAGTCGCTCGATGCGGGCTTGCAGTTGCACTTGCAGTCTGGCCATCAACTGGTCGTTCATTCGGCTTTGCTTGTCGCCCACTGTCAGCCCCAAGGCTCGCAACGCATTTGCGTCTCCACTGGGGGTCTCTATCAAAACCTGTTTTTCGACGGCAGCTAGAAATAGTTCGCGGGCCGCATCCACCCCTTGCATGTCGATGGTTTTGGCCACCTCTGGGAAATGGACGATGCCCTGTTGGTACGAGTTTTCAATGGCGTCGTCGAGGAACTTGAGTAGCACCACGGCATCACTGGTGAGGCGGCGGCGCAGGCTGGTAGGCGGTTCTTTGTCTTCCAGCGTGAGCGCACTGAGGCGGCGAATGCGGGACAACTGTTCGGTGTATTGGGGGCCGGCCAGCACCGAGATGTTCATCAGGTGGTAGGTATCTAGCTCGGGGTCCAGCGACAGCTGGGAGCCATCGGCGATGTTGCCAATCAGTGTGATCGCGGCATTGATGACCTCGGTGTGGGCCAGAAAGGTGCTGTCCAGATCTGCGGCCAGCGGTTTTTGTTGTACTGCGTTGTAGGCTTTTTGCAAGGCATCAAAGCCCGCATCCGTTTTAAAGGCTGCACCCTGTTCTTTTTGTTGTTGCGCCACAGCGTCGAAAGCGGTTTTTAGCGTGCCTTGCGCTTCGCTCAGATTTTTGTTTTCGGTGGCGGCGCGACGCAAGCCCTGTGCGGCTTCAATCAGCGTAAGGACTGGTTTGGTATATAGCAGTCCTTGTTGTTCGCTACGGGTAAAGACAATTTGGTCCTGGGCATCACCCCAAATGATCCACAACATAAACACCAGGGGTACCAGAAACATGGTGCTGATCCAAGCCGCTTTGGCTTGAAAACCAATGGTGCGAAATAGCTTGATACCGGGAGCCAACCAGCCGTGGTGCTGGAAAAAGGAATCTGAATTTATGGATGCAGATCGATCGCCGTTGCTCATAATGCCCTTTGCTTTAGTAAGCAAATTATTACATTATGTTGCGATTTTTTTGACCATGCCAAAGGCCTCAGCTCCGACTAAATGGCATGCATTTAGATTTTTTCTATGTAATAACGCAGGGGAGTGGCTCTAAAAAAATAGAGCCCCAATAGGATGTAAGTGCCGTGTCAGCGTGGGTGCGGCGGGCGCGTAATTTACCGTGGCTGGTAGCCAATCACCCGCCACTTGCCGTCGGCTTCGCGGGCGGTGGTCACCACTTCTTGGGCGTCTTCTTTTTTACTGAACACGGTATTGAAAATCGCGGTGACGTACTCGCCCGCAGGCCGTCCCGCCAGGCTGGTTTTGTAGGCCACCGTATCGACGGTGCGGCTCTGGTAGCCGCCAAACGGGGCCCGCACGCCGGGGATGCTGTCCATCCACTGGTCGATCTTCACCATGTTGCGAAACGACTGGCTGGCCGCTTCGTAGGCACCGCCCCAGTTGCGCTGGTCGAGCTGGGTCAGCCAGGCCTCGGCAGCCAGTTGGCCGTCGGCCTGTTTGGCCAGTTCTTCGGCGGATACGGCGGCGGGGGCTGCGGTTTGTGCGCTGGCCGGAGCGGTCAACAGCAGGGCAGAGGCGCTCAGGCACAGGGCCAAGGGGGCGAATTTCAAAAAGTGCATAGGGCTTTGGTAATAGGGGAATGGCAGAAGTGTAGGGGGCTCAGAGCAGTCCGATATCGCGTGGGGTGACCCCGGCAAACACCTGGTCCAGTTGTTTGCCATTCAAGCCGAACTGGCGCGCAAACAGCCCGCCCAGCACGGCGCGGTATTCGTTCAGCACCGGGTAGTCGCGGTTTTGGAACAGGGTGGTTGGTTCCACTTTGACTTGCTCGCCCGCGATCTGGGCGGATGTTTCGTTACGGCGCAGGCCGCCGCCCAGCACCCAGTAGACCGAGCCGTGGCCGTGGTCGGTGCCCCGGTTGCCGTTTTGCCGGAAGGTACGGCCAAACTCGCTGGCCACCACCACGGTGGTGTTGCGCCAGGCGGCAGGGCCCATCTCTTGCGCAAAGGCTGCCAGGCCCCGGCCGAGTTCTTCCAGCCGGGATGCCAGGTAGCCGCTGGCACCGCCCTGGTTCACATGCGTGTCCCAGCCGCCTACGTCCACAAAGCCGATGTGGTAGCGGTCCTTCATCAGCCGGGCGATGCGTTGGGCCTCCAGTTCGAAGCCTTTGGCACTGATGGCGCCGCGGCTGGCGGCTTGCATTTCGCCGCTGAGTTCACGGGCCACTTCGTCGCGCACCGCAAACCCGTCGCTCACCCGGCTGGCCAGCGGCGTGCCTTGGTACATGGCGGCAATGATGGCCGTCTGGCGCGGGTCCACCGCGGGTTTGGCCAGTGACTTGAGTCCGGTGTTGGAGACTTTGACATCGCCCTGCAGCACGATAGGCAGGTTGTCGGTGAAGGCCATGGGAGCCGCGCCGTTGACCACGCCTGCGAGCCGGTTGAGGAAGCCGGAGCGGTAGTTTTTTGGCCCCACCAGCGGCTGGCCCAGCTCGATGCTGTCCTGCGTCTCAAAGTGGCTGCGCGACACGTCGTCCGTGCCCGCGAACGGGATGAAGCTGGCCTCGCCCTTTTGCCACAGCGGGTAGACCGTGTCGCGCAGCGCGGGGTGCAGGCCCCAGTCGGCGTTGAGCGCGATGGCCGTGTTCAGGTCTGCGCCGGGGCGGGGGATGGCGATGTCGGGGCGCGACGCGTAGTAGAAGTCGCTGCTGGTCGGCACCAGCAGATTCGCCGCGTCGTAGGCGCCACGCAAAAAGACGAGCAGCAGGCGGGACTGCGCGGCGGGCGCGGCAAAAAGTCGCCCGGCGTTGAGCAAGGGCAGGGCGCTGGCGGCTTGGAGCAGGTGGCGGCGTTGCATGGCGGCTCCTAGCGGTGCATGAACTCGGGTGACGAGAGTAGGAAGCTGTTCCATTCCTGCGGCGATGTGGCCTGGGCCAGCGCGCTGCGGGTGTTGGCACCGAGGGTGGGCTCCAGCGCGCGGTAGTACAGCGCATTGGCCAGCTGGGGGAAGGCGGGCTGCTCGGTGGGCTGGGGGCCGTCGGTTTTGAACAGCCCGGCGCTGCCCGAGCCGATGGCTTTGGCGATTTCAAACCGGGTGGCCATTTGGCCCGCGCTGCTCCAGGCGGCTGCGTCCAGCGCGTAGCCGTCGGGCGTTTGGCGGCCATACAGCGGCTCGCCCATGCGGTTCAGCCAGTTCAGCATGGGGCCGACGTTGAGCACCGGCTTGTCGCCGTAGGCCAGCCGCACGGCAGATACGACGTAGTGCACCGGGTCTTTGAACTTGTGCCCCGCGCCCTGGGCGAATTCGGCCGAGGTGAACAGGGTCTGCAGTGTGGTGGCAATGTCGCCGTTGCTGCGCAAAAAGCTCTGCGCCATGCGCTCTACCAGCGCGTCGGGCGGGGCATCGCTTAACCAGTACTGGGCCAGCTTGCGGCTGATGAAGCGGGCGGTAGCCGGATGCTGGGCCAGCCGGTCCAGGGCTTCGTCCAGCTCGGCCAGGCCGTGGCTGCGGATGGGCTGGCCGAGCAGGGTTTTGGGCCCGTAGTCGTGCCGGTTGGGGTTGAACTCGAACAGGCCGCTGCGCCGGTAGTCGGCTTGCAGCTCTTTGCGCAGCTTGGGGGGCTCTTCACCGCTGTGTACGCCCACGCCGGTCAGCACGCGGGCCATTTCTTGCACGTCTTGCTGGCTGTAGCCAGCGCCCACGCCCAGGGTGTGCAGCTCCAGCAGTTCGCGGGCGTAGTTTTCGTTGATGCGGCCGGCGGCGTTTTGGGCGTTGTCCAGGTAGCGCAGCATGGCCGGGTGGTGGGCCACGGCGCCCAGCAGGTCGCGGAACTTGCCCAGCGCATGCGGGCGCAGGGCGCTGTCTTCATAGTCGCCCAGCATGGCGCGCAGGTTGGCCTTGTACAGGTGCACGTTGAAGTGGTTCAGCCAGAACCAGGTCATTTGCTCCTGCACCTGGTTGGGTGAGTACAGGGCGCGCAGCAGGTGGCGGGTGGCGGCTTCGCGGCCCAGCCGGGTCAGCTCTTGCTGGTAGGCCTGTTGGGCGGCTTTTTTCTCGTCTTCGGTGGCGGTTTTGATTTGCGCCTGCAGCTTTTCTACGTCCAGCACCAGCGGCTGCAGCGCTTGTTGGCTGATGGTCATGGCGGCGATTTGCTGCTGTACCGCCGGGGGCAGGGTGGCCGGGCCGGGGTGCAGCTGCCGGGCCAGGTAGGCGTTCGGGCCTTGTGCTTCGGCCTGCTGCAGGCTGCTGGGGTTGGCGCCCCAACCCAGGCGGTTGGTCAGCTGGTAAGCGTCAGCGGGCGGGACACTGCTGTGGGGGGCCGGGGCCGCGCAGGCGGTGAGCAGCAGGCAGAGCAGGGTGGCGGGGGTAGGGCGCATCGCTGTCCAACGGTTGGGTGTGGAAGTGGGATGACGGGCTTTACATCACCCTTTGGCAAACGGGCGGCTGGGGTCGCTGCACCAGTCGCTCCAGCTGCCGGCGTACAGGCCGGTAGTGCCCAGGCCCGCGATTTCCATGGCGATCAGGTTCGGGTTGGCGCTGACGCCGCTGCCGCAGTGGTGCACCACCGTGGCCGGGTCGCGGCCCGCCAGCAGGGTGTCGAACTCGGCGCGTAGCTGGGCGGCGGGTTTGAATGTGCCGTCTGGCCCCAGGTTGTGGCTGAACGGGCGGTTCAGTGCGCCGGGGATGTGGCCGGCCACCGGGTCCAGCGGTTCCACTTCGCCCTTGAAGCGTGGGGTGGCGCGGGCGTCGAGGATGGTCTGGCCGGGGCGGCCCAGGTTGGTTGCTACTTTTTCTGTAGCTATTAGTGCCGACAGTGATTGCGCTAGGGCGTAATTTGATGCTGAACGTGCTGGTGCATCGCCCGTGCTGACCGCGCCGCCCGCCGCCTGCCAGGCCTGCAGCCCGCCGTCCAACACTGCCACGTTGGCGTGGCCCACCCACTTCAGCATCCACCACAGGCGGCCTGCGTAGTTGACGCCGTTGCGGTCGTACACCACGGCCTGCATGGTGTTGGTAAACCCCACGCTGGACAGCCAGGCGGCAAAGGTCTCCCGCAGCGGCAGCGGGTGGCGGCCTCCGCTGGCGGCGGGGCCGTGCTTGGCGCTGAGGGCGGTGTCCAAATGGGCGTACACCGCGCCGGGGATGTGGGCGCTGCGGTACTGCTGTGCGCCCGCGTCGGGCTGGGCCAGGTCAAACGTGCAGTCGAACACCATGCAAGGTTGGCCGCTGGCTTGCAGGGTCTGCAGTTGGTCAATAGAAATGAGGGTGGTGTACATGTGATTCCTTCAACCTAGGTTCAATGTTCTTCGGCGGGGGCGTTGGGCGCGGCGCGGGCACGCAGCACGGTGGCGCCGATGCCGCTGGCCATGATCAGCGCCATGCCGGCCCAGCCCAGGGGGCTGATCTTGTCACCAAACAGCAGCAGGCTGTACACGGCCGAAAACACAATGCCCGAATACTGCAGGCTGGCCACGGTGAGCATGGCGCCCTGGGTTTTGGCGCTGGAATAGGCGCGGGTCATGAACAGCTGGCCCAGGGCCGCCAGCAGGCCGATGGGCAGCAGCCAGACCGCCGCGCTCCACTGCCAGTCGGACACGCCGGTCACCAGCGTGGCCGCGCCGCCTGCCACTGCCGAGCCGACGGCAAAGTAAAACACGGTGCGGGCCTCGGGTTCGCCCATGCGCGACAAGGCCATCACCTGCATGTAGGCAAACGAAGCCCCCAGGCCGGACAGCAGGCCGATCAGCCCGGCAAACAGTTCGCTTTGGTCCAGGCTGGGGCGCAGCACCATGATGACCCCCACGAAGCCCGCCATCACGGTGAGCACCAGCGGGCCTTGCTGCAGCGGGGCCATGCCCTGGCCGGGCCGCCAGGCCAGCAGCGCGCCGCCGACCAGAAAGGCGGCGATCCAGATGCTGCTCATGTAGTTCAGCGTCATGGCGGTGGCCAGCGGCAGGTGGGCGATGGCATAAAACCACGCCCCCAGCGAGGCCACGCCGATGGCGCTGCGCCAGGCGTGCATGCCGGGGTAGGCCGTCTTGAGCGTGGTGCCCTGCATGCGCGCCAGGGTGTACAGGAACACCATGCCGATGACGCCCCGGTAGAACACCAGCTCGGCCGAGTTGAAGTGCGCCGAGGCGATCTTCACGCAGACCCCCATGCTGGCAAACATGAACGCAGCCAACACCATCCATAAAGCCTGCATTGCTGTCGCTTTCTAAATTTATAAGAAATTGGCCTCTAGCGCATGTCCTATCTGCGGTGATAGCTACTTATTTAATAGCATTCCGATACCACTCGTGGAAGTGCTGCATGCCGTCTTCCATGGGGCTTTGGTAGGGGCCGACCTCGTTGTCGCCGCGCTGCAGCAGGGCTTTGCGGCCCGCGTCCATGCGCAGGGCGATTTCGTCGTCTTCGATGCAGGTTTCCAT
>CANFZJ010000129.1 GCA_947451445.1 Comamonadaceae bacterium | reverse complement strand
CCCTGCGGGGTAATGTAGTTTTTGCCGCCTGCGGGTACGGCGGTGGCCGTTGCGTCTGGGCCGTCATCCTCGTCATCCGCGTCCGACTCGCGGGTAAAAGCTTTGCTCATGGCACAGGCCCGGTGGAAAACGGGGTATCTTAGAACATGCCGCCTGAGCAACGCAATTGCTATTATTTATATAGCTATTACCGCACACAGAATATGCGCAAAATGCCAATTTGATCGTAAAAAATACCAAGGGCATGCCGGCTTACGCAGCGTGTTGTGGATAGCGCAACAAAACGGACCCGCAAACGAAAAAACCCTAGAACATTTCTGTTCTAGGGTTTGTCGTTTGGTGCGGCTGGCAGGAATTGAACCCACGACCCCTTGGTTCGTAGCCAAGTACTCTATCCAACTGAGCTACAGCCGCGAAGCTTTAAATTATATACTGAATTTTAGAACCGTGGCACGCCACGTGAGAAAAATGCGGTCTAGTCCAAAATTTCTTCAACCTGCGCCCCGGCCAAGGCCGCTAGCATCCGGTGCATTCAGGAGAACCGCTTGCCCAACGTCATCACCAACATTGAAGATCTGCGCGTACTGGCGCAAAAACGCGTGCCACGCATGTTCTACGACTACGCCGACTCCGGCTCGTGGACCGAGGGCACCTACCGTGCCAACAGTGCCGACTTCCAAAAAATCAAATTACGCCAACGGGTCGCCGTCAACATGGCTAACCGCAGCACCCGTGTGCAGATGGTGGGCCAAAACGCCGCCATGCCGGTGGCCATCGCCCCCACCGGGCTGACCGGCATGCAGCACGCCGACGGCGAGATTCTGGCGGCGCGGGCCGCCGAGAAGTTCGGCATTCCGTTCACCCTGTCCACCATGAGCATTTGCTCGCTGGAAGACATCGCCGCCCATACCCAAGCCCCGTTCTGGTTCCAGCTGTACTGGATGCGCGACCGCGCCTTCATGGAAGCACTGATGGACCGCGCCAAGGCCGCAGGTTGCTCGGCCCTGGTGCTGACGCTGGACCTGCAGGTGCTGGGCCAGCGCCACAAGGATTTGAAAAACGGCATGACCGCACCGCCCAAGCCTACGCTGGCCAACATCCTGAACCTGATGACCAAGCCACGCTGGTGCCTGGGTATGGCGGGCACGCGCCGCCACACTTTTGGCAACCTGGTGGGCCACGCCAAAAACGTGAGCGACATGTCGTCCCTGAGTGCCTGGACCAAAGAACAGTTTGACCCCCAACTCGACTGGAACGATGTGGAGTGGATCAAAAAACGCTGGGGCGGCAAACTGATCCTGAAAGGCATCATGGACGTGGAAGACGCCCGCCTGGCCGCCAACAGCGGGGCCGACGCGATGGTGGTGTCCAACCACGGTGGCCGCCAACTCGATGGCGCCCCCAGCGCCATCGAGGCCCTGCCCGCCATTGCCGATGCGGTGGGCTCGCAGATCGAGGTGTGGATGGACAGCGGTATCCGCTCCGGCCAGGATGTGCTGAAAGCCTGGGCACTGGGTGCACGCGGCACCATGATCGGACGCAGCTTTTTATATGGTTTGGGCGCGATGGGCGAGGCGGGCGTCACCAAGTGCCTGGAAATCCTCCACAAAGAACTGGACGTGACCATGGCGTTTTGCGGCCACACGCAGATCGGCACAGTCGATAAAAACATCCTGCTGCCCGGTACGTTCTAAGCCATCCAAACAACACCCATGGCGGCATAATCGCAAAACGTTTGCTTACCTTTTGCGTCTTCTTCCTTCCTTCAGGAGTGCTTTCATGGCCACAGAGAAATTTCGGTTGGTGACCCGCAGCGACTTTGACGGCCTGGTCTGCGCAGTGCTGCTCAACGAGCTGGACATGATTGGCGAAATCAAATTCGTCCACCCCAAAGACATGCAAGACGGCAAGATCGAGATCACCGCCAACGACATCACCACCAACCTGCCCTATGTTGCAGGTGCACACCTGGCGTTTGACCACCACGAGTCCGAAACCATCCGCAACCAAAGCGGTTTAAGCAACCACATCATCGACGCCAAGGCCCCCTCAGCAGCGCGGGTGGTGTTTGACTACTACGGCGGCGAAGCGGCCTTCCCCAACATCACCGTGGACATGATGGACGCGGTGGACAAAGCCGATTCGGCCCAGTACGTGCGCGACGAAATCCTGTACCCCGATGGCTGGGTGCTAATGAACTACCTGATGGACGCCCGCACCGGGCTGGGCCGCTTCCGCGACTTCCGCATCAGCAACTACGCACTGATGATGGATTTGATCCAGTACTGCCGCGACCACGGCATTGAAGACATCTTGTCGTTGCCCGACGTCAAAGAGCGGATCGACATCTACCAAGAGCACGCGGCCAAAGCCAAAGAGCAAATCCAGCGCTGCAGCACCGTGCATGGCAAGCTGGTCGTACTGGATCTGCGCCACGAAGAAACCATCTGGGCCACCAACCGCTTCATGATTTACGCCTTGTTTCCACAGGCAAATATCTCCATCCACATCCTGTGGGGCGTACAAAAGCAAAACACCGTTTTCGCCACCGGCAAGTCCATCCTGGACCGCAGCAGCAAAACCAATGTGGGCGAATTAATGCTGCAGTACGGCGGCGGTGGCCACAACGCAGCGGGCACCTGCCAGGTGGAAAACGACCAGGCCGAAACCGCCCTGCAATCCTTGATCGCCAAAATCAACCAGGACGGCTGAAGCCAACTGTAGGGCACTTCTAGAAATTCAATTATCGGGATGCAGAGCAAGGCGCCCGGAGCGCAGGACACCGGAGTGCACTTCAGTGCATGAGGATTCCGAGCACCGCGCAACGCCGCTATGCGCCCGACAATTGGATTTATAGGAGAGTCCGTATCGAGAATCAATCGCATTAAAATAGGTTCCAGGCCCCGCCGCGTCCACCGCAAAATCCTTGCGGCGCGCGGCAGGCAAGACGAAGGACCTATTGCCGTGAAATCTCTCCTGCTGAGCGCCGCCTTGCTGACGGCATTTGCCGCCACCGCCCAAACTACAACACCTTCGTCCGAAGCCCCCAGCGCCGCCACGGTCGCTACGCAATACGCCACCCTGGTGTACGCCAGCTACGCAGACACCCTCGCCGCCGCCCAGGCACTGCAAACCACGGTGGCAGATTTCACCGCCCACCCCAGCGCAGAAGGCCTGGCCAAAGCCCGCAAAGCCTGGCTGGATGCCCGCGAGTTTTATGGCCAGACGGAAGCCTTCCGCTTCTACGCAGGCCCCATCGACGACAAAAACGGCCCCGAAGGCAACATCAACTCCTGGCCCATGGACGAAGCCTACGTGGACTACGTGGTCGGCAAGCCCCAGTCCGGCATCATCAACAACCCCAAGGTCAAGATCAACGCCAAAGCCCTGACCGGCCTGAACCAGCGCAGCGGTGAAGAAAACATCGCCACCGGCTGGCATGCCATCGAATTTCTGCTGTGGGGCCAAGACCTGAGCGAAACCGGCCCCGGCGACCGCTCGTTTGAAGACTTTGTGGACGGCAAAACCCCCCACGCCAACCGCCGCCGCGACTACCTGAAAGTGGTCTCCGCCCTGCTGGTCGCCGACATGCACACCGTCACCCAGGCCTGGGCCCCAGACGCCAAAAACTACCGCGCCAAATTTGAAAAATCCGGCACCGACGCCCTGCGCCGCATGCTGGTCGGCATCGGCTCGCTGTCGCGCGGTGAACTGGCCGGTGAACGCATCGAAGTGGCGCTAGCCTCCAAGAACCAGGAAGACGAGCAATCCTGCTTCTCCGACAACACCCACCGCGACATCGTGGCCGATGCATTGGGCATCGAAAACGTGTGGCTGGGCCGCTACAAACGTGCCGACGGCAGCGTGCTGCAAGGGGCATCGCTGCGCGACCTCGTGGCCGCCAAAGACGCCGCCATCGCCGACCGCACCAGTGCGCACATTGCCAGCACGGTCAAGGCAACAGAAGGCATCCACGCCCCGTTTGACCGCGAAATCGTTGAGCCCGAAGGCCGCAAACGCCTGCAAGTGGTGGTCGATGCGCTCAAGCTGCAAAGCAAAGACTTTGTAGATGCGGCCAAGGCCGTCGGCATCGCCAAACTCAGCATCACTGAGCCCAAAGCCAAGTAAACCCATGCGCCTTTTGAAGCACTGGCGCATTCCATTCGCACTGACTCTGGCATGTGCCGGGGCCAGTGCTGCATGGATGACGCTGGCAAGCCCCCCCACGCCAGACTCCGCAGAAGAAAAACCCGGTGGCGACACCACGGTGTTTGAAACCGGCCTGAACGCGTTCTCGTTCCCCGCCGCCAACCTGGACGAAGACGGCCGCACCACCTTCGCCATCGGCAACTCCTTCTTTCGCCGCAACTGGGTCGAAGCGCCCTCTTCCACCGCCGCGCGCGACGGCCTGGGGCCGCTGTTCATCGCCCGCTCCTGCGGCGGCTGCCACAACCAGGATGGCCGGGGCGCACCGCCCAACAACTTCCACCACGGCCTTTCCACCGACCAGCCCATTGCCCTGCTGTTTCGCCTGTCCGTCATGGGCGCAGATGGCAAACCCTTCCCCGAGCCCACCTACGGCGACCAGTTTGCCAACGCCGCCGTGCAGGGCGTGAAGCCCGAGGGCCAGGCCCACGTGCGTTACACCGAACACACCGGCCAGTTTGCCGACGGCACCCGCTACCGCCTGCGCAGCCCGCAATACAGCTTCGACCACCTGGGCTACGGCCCCATGCACCCCAAAACCATGGTCAGCCCGCGCATCGCGCAGCAACTGCCCGGCATGGGCCTGCTGGAAGCCATCACCGAGGCCGACATCCTGGGCAACGTACGGCAGCAAAGCAGCCGCAGCGACGCCATCAAAGGCATGGCCAACCGGGTGTACGACCCGTTTGCGGGCAAAGAGGTGCTGGGCCGCTTTGGCTGGAAGGCCAACACCGGCAGCCTGGCGCACCAGACCGCCGCCGCCTTCAACGGCGACATCGGCATCACCTCCGAGAAGTTCCCTGACGAGAACTGCACGAAAAAGCAAACCGACTGCCTGAAAGCACCGCGCGGCGGCGACCACGGCGGGCCGGAAATCGACAACGTGATTCTCAGCAAAGTCATCCAGTACCAGGCCACCCTGGGCGTACCCGCCCGGCGCGACTTCAACGACGTGGACGTGCGGCGCGGCCAGGCGCTGTTTGCCCAAGCCCAGTGCGCCGTATGCCACCGACCCGGCTACACCACCGGTGACTCGCCGTTTCCGTCCCTCAGCGGGCAAAAAATCACCCCCTACACCGACCTGCTGCTGCACGACATGGGCCAGGGCCTGGCCGACAACCGCCCCGACGGCCTGGCCAACGGCCAGCAGTGGCGCACCCCGCCGCTATGGGCACTGGGCCTGGTGCCGGACGTGAACGGCCACAGCTTCCAGCTGCACGATGGCCGCGCCCGCAACACGCTGGAAGCCATCCTCTGGCACGGTGGCGAGGCTGATGCGTCGCGCCAGCAGGTGCTGAAAATGCCCAAAGCCGACCGCGATGCGCTGGTCAAATTCATAAATTCGCTGTAATCCCATGACCATCCTCCTCCACCGCCGCCACTGGCTGGCCCTGGCCGCCAGCACCCTGGCCAGCGCCAGCTGGGCCAAGCAGCCCGCCCGCATCGCATCGCCACAACTCAGCCACTCACAGTACGTCCACAACGGGCTACGGCAGCACTTTGTGCCCGCCGCGCAGGCCTTTGCAAAGTCCAGCGCCGCCCTGCGCGACCAGCTGGCCAGCGGCTGCGCCCAGCAAGCTGCGCGCGAGCTGTGGCGCACGGCGATGTTGGACTGGGAGCGCCTGTCCGCCGTGGCCGTGGGCCCGTTGCTGGAGCGGCGCACCGCCCGCACGCTGGACTTCTGGCCAACCCGCCCGTCGATGGTGACTGCGGCAGTGCAAACCCGCCCGCAAGACGCCACCGCGCTGGACAAAATCGGCGCCCCCGCCACCGGCCTGCCCGCACTCGAATGGCTGCTGTGGCAACCTGCGCTGGACACCGACAGCTGCGCCTACGCCGCGCTGCTGGCTGCAGCCTGCACGACCGAGGCCGACACGGTACTGGCCGCCTTCCAAGACCTGGCCCAGCGCAACTGGACCGAAGAAACCGCCTTCCCCGTGTTCCAGGAATGGGTGGGGCAGGCGGTCGGCGGGCTGGAGCAGCTGCGCTGGAAGAAGATCGGCAAACCCGCCCGCGCGGCGCGCGCTACCGACTGGCCGCGCGCCACCAGCCGCAGCACCCGCGCCAGTTGGCAGGCCAGCTGGGACGGACTGCAGCACTTTCTGGTCGGCAACGGTCGCGCCGATGAGCTCGGCAGCCTGAACGGATTCATTGCGGGCGACAACCAGCTACCGCTGTCCGCCCTGTTAGAGGCCATGGTCGAACAAACCCGTACCCGCGTACTGGCCGCCGACCCGGCCCGCCCCGCCAGCACCGCCGCCGCCGTAGCCGCGCTGGCCCAGGCCAAGCTGCTGCTACAGGACAAGATCGCACCCGAACTGCAAACCATGGTCGGATTCTCGGATGCCGATGGGGATTAATCGTCGCCAGCTGCTGGCCCTGGCCGCCGCCAGCCTCGCCCTGCCCGCCACTGCCGCCAGCCCGCCACCGGGTTTGTTGACCGCCTGGATGCAGGGCGACCAAGCGATGGCGGGCGTTTGGCGGCCTGGCAGCGCACCGTTCGGTGTGGCCCTGCCCAACCGCGCCCATGAGGTGCAGCTGCTGCCCCCCGCCCTGGGCCTGCCCAGCCAGGCGCTGGCCGTGGCCCGGCGGCCGGGCGAAACCCTGCTGCGCTTTGACACCCGTACTGCCCGCGCCCTGCAGTGGCTGGACATCGAAGACGAACGCGCCTTCTGCGGCCACGCCGCCTTTTCACACGACGGCAGCCTGCTCTACACCAGCGAAACCAGCACAGAAGATGGCGCCGGCTTCATTGCCGTGCGCCACCCGCTGCATCTGCACAAGCTGCGCGAATTTCGCAGCGGCGGACTGGACCCGCACGCCATCCTGGTCGAGCCCGACGGCAGTCTGCTGGTAGCCAACGGCGGCCTGCTGAACCTGCCCGAAACCGGCCGCGTCAAGCTCAACCGCGCCCGGATGGACTCCACACTGGTGCGGCTGGACCCGGCAAGCGGCCAGATTCTGCAGGCCTGGCGGCTGGACGACCCCTTCCTCAGCCTGCGCCACCTGGCCCGCGCGCCCGACGGCACAGTCGCCATCGCCTTGCAAGCCGAGCACGCCGACCCCGCCAGCCGCCGCAACGCCCCGCTGCTGGCCCTGCTGGACACCAACGGCCTGCGCGCCGTGCCACTGACGGTTCCGCTGGAGGGCTATGGCGGCGACGTGGCCTTTGTGCCGGGCAGCGGCACCGCAGCCGAAGACCGCTTCGTCGTCAGCGCCACCCGCGCCGGGCAGCTGGCTTGGTGGTCCGCCCAGGGCACGTCGCCCCAGCAGCAAGCCCTGCCCGAAGCTGGCGCGCTGGCGGTACACGGCAGCGACTGGATGGCCAGCAGCGGCCAGGGCGCGGTGTGCGGCGTACTGCACGGCCAAGCGCTCACCCGCCAGTTGATTGGCGTGCGATGGGACAACCATGGTCGATGGCTGGTGTAACTGGGTGCTATTTAATTTATAGCTTGTAGCGCAGGTTTTGTATGGTCTGGAGGCCGATTTGGCTTGTTTTTTCCTGGAGCGTGGTTAACGCCACTGGCATCCCTGGCCGGGTAATGCGCCCGGCAGCGCAGTAACTTTCTTTTGCTTCGCCAAAAGAAAGTCACCAAAGAAAAGGCGAGCCGAAGTCGTTGCCCCTGCGCTGCGCTGCGGGTACGCTGCGTTGCTCGGTCTGGGCGGGGTCCCGCTCAAACTCGCTGCGCTCAAACAGTCGCGGGCCCTGATCCGCCCAGCCCTGCGCTACTCGCCAACGCCACACGGCGTGGGAGCGGACAGCCGAACAGCCCAATACCAAACAGCCCCCTCACCCCAACCCTCTCCCGCAAGCGGGCGAGGGAGTAAGGCAGGGGGCGCACCGGGCTTGCGCCCTAGGAGTCTGGGCGGCAGAGCAAATCAAACAAGCCCTGCGACCGCCTCAGCGGTTAGCAGGGGCGTAAAACGTGGTGAACGCACATCCTATTGCCGGTCTTCATAGTGCCCTGCATTGGCTTGCACCT
>CANFZJ010000128.1 GCA_947451445.1 Comamonadaceae bacterium | reverse complement strand
AACGTTTCAATAACAAAGACAAGCGCCCCAAGCGCAACACCCAGTCCCTGCTGTTCAAGCGCAAGCGCTTTTGCCGCTTCACCGTGACCGGTGTTGAGCAGATCGACTACAAAGATATCGACACGCTGCGTGATTTCATTGCTGAAAACGGCAAGATCATTCCCGCTCGCCTGACCGGCACCCGCGCGATTTTCCAGCGCCAGCTCAACACCGCTATCAAGCGTGCGCGTTTCCTCGCCATGCTGCCGTACAGCGACCAGCACCGCATCTAAGGACGTACGAACATGCAAATCATTCTGCTCGACAAGGTTTTGAACCTGGGTAACCTGGGCGAAATCGTCAAGGTTAAAGACGGCTATGCCCGTAACTTCCTGATCCCTACGGGCCGCGCTCGCCGCGCTACCACTTTGGCCAAGGCCGAGTTCGAAGCCAAGCGCGCCGAACTGGAAAAAGCCGCTGCTGTCAAGCTGGCTGAGTCGCAAGCCCTGGGCGCAAAGCTCGGCGGCACGACCATCAAGCTGACGCAAAAAGCTGGCGTGGATGGCCGTTTGTTTGGTTCCGTGACCAACGCCGACATCGCTGAAGAACTGACCAAGCAAGGCTACAAAGTTGCCAAAGCCCAGGTCCGTTTGCCTAACGGCATGATCAAAACCACAGGCGATAACACCGTCAACGTGGCTTTGCACACCGACGTGGTTGTGGAAATCACCGTGGCTGTTTACGGCGAAACCGTTTAATTAACGGCTCCCGCTAAAAGGCCGCCAGGATGCAAATCCTGGCGGCCTTTTCCATTGCGCGGTCACTTTATACCGGGTTGTCCAGGGTTTATCCACGGATTGCCCACAGACTTATTGGCTCGACGTGCGCTCCTGCGCCCTTTAGCATCTGGCCTCATTCCAGGAACTTCACCCCATGTCTGCCGTTTTCCCTGCTCTGGACGATTCCTATGGCCAGGACCGCCAAATTGCGCAGCTGCGCATCCCGCCGCACTCCATCGAGGCGGAATCCAGCGTGCTGGGTGGCTTGCTGCTGGACAACAACGCCTGGGACCGTGTCGGCGACCTGCTCAAGGATGTGGACTTCTACCGCTATGAGCACCGGCTGATCTTTACCGCCATGCGCGAGCTGGTCAACGCCAGCAAGCCAGCTGACGTGATTACGGTTTTTGAGCGTCTGCAAAGCATTGGCAAGGCCGAAGAAATCGGCGGCCTGGCCTACCTGAATTCGCTGGCCCAGTACGTGCCCAGCGCCAGCAATATCCGCCGCTACGCCGAGATCGTGCGCGAGCGCGGCATTCTGCGCAAACTGGTGTCGGCCAGCGAAGAAATCGCCACCAACGCCTTCAACACCCAGGGCAAACCGGTCGACAAAATCCTCGACGAGGCCGAGCAGAAGATCTTCAACATTGGCGAAGAGGGCAGCCGCAACAAACAAGGTTTCCAGGCGATGGACACCCTGGTGGTGGACCTGCTGGACCGGGTCCAGGAGATGGCTGACAACCCGATGGATGTGACCGGCGTACCCACCGGTTTTTACGACCTGGACAAAATGACCTCCGGCCTGCAGGCGGGCGACATGATTGTGTTGGCCGCCCGTCCGTCGATGGGCAAGACGGCTTTTGCCATCAACATTGCCGAGCACGTTGCGCTGAAAGAAGGTCTGCCGGTGGCCGTGTTTTCCATGGAAATGGGCGCGGCCCAGCTGGCGGTGCGTATCGTCGGCTCCATTGGCCGCATCGACCAGGGCCATCTGCGTACCGGCAAACTTACCGACGACGAATGGCCACGCCTGGCCGAGGCGGTAGAAAAGCTGCGTACTGTGTCGTTGCACATTGACGAAAGCCCCGGCCTGAGTCCCAGCGAGCTGCGCGCCAACGCCCGCCGCCTGGCCCGCCAGTGCGGCAAGCTGGGCCTGATCGTTGTCGATTATTTGCAGCTGATGAGCGGCTCTGGCGACTCCAGCGGTGGCGACAACCGTGCCACCGAGCTGGGTGAAATCTCGCGGGGCTTGAAAATGCTGGCCAAGGAGCTGCAATGCCCGGTGATTGCCTTGTCACAGCTGAACCGCAGCGTGGAGCAACGCCCTGACAAACGCCCCATGATGAGCGACTTGCGCGAGTCGGGCGCCATCGAGCAGGATGCCGACATCATCATGTTCATCTACCGCGACGAGTACTACACCAAAGACGCTTGCAAAGAACCCGGCGTGGCCGAGATCATCATCGCCAAGCAGCGTAACGGCCCCACTGGCACGGTCAAGCTGGCCTTCATGCGCAACATCACCAAGTTTGAAAGCCTGGCCAGCGGCTACGGCGGAGGCGACTATGAATAGCTCTGAAATTGATAGCGCCTTGCGCAGATTCCACCTGCGCCAGCAGCCTTTTTTACGTAAAACGCCGCTGTGGAAAGTGCCGGGCGCGACGCTGGGTGTGGACTGCGCCGAAGTCTGGCTCAAGCTCGAACATTTACAGGTCGGCGGCAGCTTCAAGGCGCGCGGCATGCTGAACCGGCTGCTGGCCAACCCCATCCCCGAGATGGGTGTGGTCATCGCCTCGGGCGGCAACGCGGGCATCGCTACGGCGGCAGCAGCACAAGCCCTGGGCGTGCGCTGCGAAGTTTTTGTGCCCACCGTCTCGCCCGAAGCCAAGCGTGCCCGGCTGCGTGAATTAGGTGCGGAGGTGGTTGTTACCGGCGCGGTTTATTCCGAAGCTTTTGAGGCCTGCATGGCGCGTCAGCAGGCGACTGGCGCACTGCTGACCCACGCCTACGACCAGCCCGAAGTGCTGGCGGGTGCGGGAACGCTGGCGGCAGAAATCGAAGACCAGGGCGGCCTGCCTGACAGCGTGCTGGTCAGCGTGGGCGGCGGCGGCTTGATTGGCGGGATTGCTGCTTGGTTTGCACAACGCAGCCGCGTCGTTGCACTGGAGCCCGAGCGGGCACCCACGCTCCACAGTGCCCGGCTCGCAGGCCAGCCGGTGGATGTGGCCGTGGGCGGTATCGCCGCCGATTCGCTGGGAGCCAAGCGCATTGGTCAGCTCGGGTGGGACATCACCCAGCGCCATGTCAAAGATGCCTTGCTGCTGCCCGACGCGGCGATTCTGGCGGCCCAACGTTGGCTCTGGAAAGAGCTGCGCTTGGCCGTGGAGCCGGGCGCGGCACTGGGGCTGGCAGCCCTGCAAACCGGCATCTACCAGCCGCGAGCAGACGAAAGCGTGGCGCTGATTCTGTGCGGCGGCAACGTCGATCCGGCCACTTTGGCCTGAAATTAAAATACTTCCATGCTAGACATCACAACCCTCCGCAAAGATCTCGATGCCGTCGTCGCCCGACTGCAAACCCGCAAAAATCCCCAGGCCTTCCTGAGCGTGGACGCGTTCAAAGCCCTGGAGTCCGAGCGCAAAACCATCCAGACCCGCAGCGAAGAACTGCAAGCCCAACGCAACTCCTTGAGCAAGCAGATCGGCCAGCGCAAAGCCAAGGGTGAAAGCGTGGACGACGTGATGGCTGCCGTCGCATCCATCAAAGACGAATTGGAAAGCTCGGCCGTGCGCCTGGAGCAGTTGCAAGCCGAGCTGCAAAGCCTGTTGCTGGCCGTACCCAACCTGCCGCACGCCAGTGTGCCCGTCGGTGCGGACGAATCCGGTAACGTCGTGGTACGCAGCTGGAGCCCCGCCGAGCGGGCGCCAAGTGCTATGAATTTCGCAGCTAAAGACCATGTGGACCTGGGCGAACCGTTGGGCTTGGACTTTGCCATGGGCGTGAAACTCACCGGCTCGCGCTTTACCGTCATGCAAGGCCCCATTGCCCGCCTGCACCGTGCGTTGGCGCAGTTCATGTTGGACGTACAAACGACAGAGCACGGTTATACCGAATGCTACGTGCCTTACATCGTCAACGCCGACTCCATGCGCGGTACCGGCCAACTGCCTAAGTTTGAAGGCGACTTGTTCGCTGCCAAAAAAGGCGGGCAAGACGGTGAAGAAGTACCTGATAACAGCGCGCTGTACTTGATTCCCACCAGCGAAGTGCCGTTGACCAACTTCGTGCGCGACAGCATCGTGGCCGAGTCGGCGTTACCGATCAAATTGACGGCCCACACGCCGTGTTTCCGTTCCGAAGCCGGTAGCGCCGGGCGCGACACCCGTGGGTTGATCCGCCAGCACCAGTTCGACAAGGTGGAAATGGTGCAAATCGTCCACCCCGACACCAGCTACGAAGCGCTGGAGCAGATGACCGGCCACGCCGAAGCCATTCTGCAAAAGCTGGGTCTGCCATACCGCGTAATGTCTCTGTGTACCGGCGACATGGGTTTTGGTGCAGCCAAAACCTACGACCTGGAAGTGTGGTTGCCCGCGCAGAACACCTACCGCGAAATCAGCTCTATCTCCAACTGCGAAGCCTTCCAGTCCCGCCGCCTGCAAGCCCGGTTTAAAAATGCGCAGGGCAAAAACGAGCTGCTGCACACCCTGAACGGCTCCGGCTTGGCCGTGGGCCGTGCCCTGGTCGCGGTGTTGGAAAACTACCAAAACGCCGATGGCTCTGTCAGCGTGCCCGCCGTACTGCAGCCCTATTTGGGCGGTCTTCAGAAACTGGGCTAGAATCCAGGGCTTGCTAACCTGGGCCACTGGGTTAGATAACAAGAGAACACCAGGAAAGGTGGCAGAGTGGCCGAATGTACCTGACTCGAAATCAGGCGTACCGCAAGGTACCGTGGGTTCGAATCCCACCCTTTCCGCCAGATTAAGCGCGCTATCTTCACAGATAGCGCGCTTTTTTACGTGTTTTAAGAAAAATACATGGTTTCAACCATCCGGTATCGAGTGATTCCAATTTATTTTTCATCTTGGCGAACTATTCCGTACTGTCACGCTAGATGAATAGGTAGGCATGGGATCGAAGATGCCGACCAATACCCATTGCAATGCAAAGGGCGTCGGGGTGTAGCCATCCGGCTGCTCGGGTCGATCAGGTATATCTTTACGGTAGAAACTGAGGAAAATGACAGGTGCCAACTCGCCTGCAAGACTCCTAAGTGGTGCTTTTCCCATGCCGGCACTGGAGTACCCATGATGGAATGTGTCCCCCAAAAGACCACCTATTGAACCTGTAGCAACGATGACCCAAGCCGCGCCCCTGAGCCCCGACGAGCCGAACCGATTGGCTGCATTGCGAAGACTGCTGGTGCTGGACAGCGGCCCTGAGCCGATCTTTGACAGCATTGCAAGAATGGCTGCGGAAGTCTGTGGTACGCCCATCGCCTTGATGAGCCTGATTGATCAGGAGCGCCAATGGTTCAAGGCCAACGTCGGACTGCATGGCGTCACCGAGACGCCACGCGAGATCGCCTTTTGCGCCCACGCGATTCTGCGCGACTCCGTGTTCGAAGTGCCCGATGCAACCCAAGACCCCCGCTTCGTTGATAACCCGCTGGTGACGGCCAGCCCGGACATCCGGTTCTACGCAGGGGCACCGTTGGTACTGTCCGGTGGTGAGCGTGTGGGTACGCTGTGTGTTATCGACCGGCAGATGCGCAAGCTCACGGGCACGCAGCTGCAGATGCTGGATGCACTCGCGGTTGTTGCGAGCGATGCCCTGGTGATGCGGCGCGATTTGCTCATCAAGTCGCTGTCGGTGCGAAGCGAATACGAACGCGTACTGAGCCATAGTGAATCGCACTACCGGGCCATCGTCGAGGACCAGGTGGAGCTGATTTCGTTGGCACGACCTAACGGTGAGCTTACCTACGTCAATCCGGCCTATGCCAGGCACTTCGGAAAGGTCCCGGGCGACATGGTGGGCAAAAGCTTGTTTGACTTTGTTGAGCCTGCAGACCGAGAGGCGGTCCGTAGCTTGCTGAAGGACGTTGTGCAAACCGGGCAAGGCGTATCGGGCGAAAACCGTATGGTTGCTGCCGATGGATCTGAACGATGGGTTGCGTGGACAAACGGCATACAACGGGATGCATATGGCAACGTGCTACTGCATTCCGTAGGCCGGGACATCAGCGAACGCAAACGGACTGAAGAAGAATTGCGGGCAAGCCAGGCGTTCTTGTACCGAACGGGCCGCGTGGCGGGTGTCGGTGGTTGGGAGCTGGACCTGCTCAGTAGCGTGTTGACTTGGTCTGACGAAACACGGCGAATTCACGAAGTCGCACCGGACTACAAGCCCTCGCTCGACACTGCTATCGCTTTCTATACGGTTGACGCGCGCGTCACCATTCAAAGCGCGGTGGCTACCGCGATCGAACGCGGTGAACCGTGGGACCTTGAACTCCCTCTGGTGACGGCGGCAGGGCGTTCTATCTGGGTGCATTCGGTGGGCGAGGTTGAATACGACGCGGGAAAGCCGATTCGGCTGATAGGCGCGTTCCAGGATGTGACAGAGCGCAAGCATCTGGAGCACAGCGTAGCGGCCCAGACTGCCACGCTGGGTTTGGTGACGGAGGCTATTCCCGCGACTGTGGCTGTCGTGGATCTGCAGGGGCGGTATCGTTTTGTGAATAGTGCATTCGAGCGTTCTTGTGGTCGCACGCGGGACCGTATCCTCGGTTTTATGGCGCGCGATGTGTTGGGCGAGCATGAATTCGAGCGCCGCTGGCCTTGGATTCAACGGGCATTTGCCGGCGAGGCGGTGGTTTTTGAGCTGGACTACCCGGAAATCGAAGGTGCCAAGCATGTATCGCTTAGCTATGTGCCGTTGCGGTTGAGTACGGATGTGTTGGACGGGTTTGTCGTGGTGACCCAGGACGTCACACAACAAAAGCAAGAGGTTTCGAGGCTGCGCGAGTTGTCTAGACTCGACCCTTTGACCGGGCTGCTGAATCGGGCGGGCTTTGAGCAGTATCTGGAACGCAATTTGCGCGAGGGAGGCGGTGCATCCTTGGCGCTGCTGTATATCGACCTCGATGGATTCAAGTTGGTCAATGATCGGCATGGGCACGCTACGGGAGATGGTGTGCTCCAGGCGTTTGCCAAACGACTGAGCCATCTGGTCCGCCCGTTGGATGCCGTGGCCCGCCTTGGCGGGGACGAGTTTGCGATTGCCCTGGCAGGGGTCAAGGAGCTGGCCGGCGCGAGAATTGTGGCGGATAAAGTGATTGGTGCCGCCCAAGCTCCGTTTAAAGTGAACAACGTCCTCCTCGAAATCGGCGCCAGTGTGGGCGTTGCATTCGGTACGGACCCTGCCCGCGGTTGGGCGGATATTGTCGAGCGGGCAGATGCCAAACTCTTGGGCGCCAAGGCTGCCGGTAAGGGGCGGCAGCTGGGCTGTTAGTTTCTGGCCAGACGCCGAGGACTCCACACGCTGGGAATTAGGGCGATTGGGTAGGCACCGGTGGCGCGTCCAAACTTCCCCAAATCCCGGTTCACTGTTCAGTCCACCGAGGTTGTCGCCATGCATGGTGTGCCGGGGTTTTGGGGGGACTTGGCGCGTGTACACCTTTACGCCGGATTCAGTATTTTCAGCACTTCTTCCTGCAAATCCTTGCCTGCTGCCTGGGCCAAAAATTGGTCCGGCGAGCCTGCAAAGCGTACCTCCCCCCTGTCCAATAGGATGAGCTTGTCCGCGACTTTGGTCTCTTCCAGCAGATGGGTCGCCCACAGCACGGCCATGCCGTGCTGGGTGGCCAGGTTGCGCACGCGGGCCAGCAGTTGCTGGCGGGATGCAGGGTCCAGGCCCACGGTGGCTTCGTCCATCAGCAGCACCTGCGGGTGGTGCAGCAGGGCGCGCACCAGCTCTACCTTGCGCCGGGTGCCACCGGACAGGCTGCGCACCACGCTGTGGGCCTGTGCGGCCAGGCCCATGGTGTCCAGGCCTTCGGTAATGCGCTGGCGGGCCACGTTGCGTGGCAGGCCGTGCAGGTCGGTGTGGAACAGCAGGTTGGCCTGCACCGTCAAGTCCAGGTCCAGTGCGCTTTGCTGAAACACCACCCCCAGGCCCGCGAGTGCGCGGCTGGCATGGGTCTGCATGTTGTGGCCAAGTACCTCGATCTGGCCCTGGTCCGGGCTGAATAAGCCGGTCAGCAGCTGCAGCCATGTGGATTTGCCCGCGCCGTTGGCCCCTAGCAAGACCACCAGCTCCCCGGCGTGCAATTGCAGGCTGACGCCTTTGAGTGCGGGTTTTCCTGCATAGGACTTGTGCAGTGGGGTGGTGCGCAGCAGAGGGTGGTTCATGCAGGCAAGAGGGCAATATCCGTGCCACAAATGGCGGCATTGTTTTTGCTTTT
>CANFZJ010000127.1 GCA_947451445.1 Comamonadaceae bacterium | reverse complement strand
GTGCCCAGGGCCATGACCGAGGGCGCGCACTGGTACCACAGGTCCAGCGCATCGACGGCCAGCAGCATGTCGGTGGTGTTTTTGCTGAGGGGGTCGTTGACGATGGGGCGGATGGCCAGGTCCCGCAGCACCGTGGCCAGGCCCTTGAGGTTGTCGGCACTGCCGTAGGCGCGGCGGATGGCCACCGGGCCGACCAGCTCGGTGAGTTTGCGCAAGGCCTCTTCCACGGCCTCGGGCGAGGAGAGGTTGTCGGCATCGATCAGCAGCGCGACAGGGCCCGGAACGGGCTGGGAAAAGGCGTTGGGCATGGGGTGGGCTCTTTAGTGGGTGGAGATCAAGCGCCACGGCAGGGCTTCGCCCGAACGCAGCGGTTTCAATGCGGCCTCGCCAAAGGCAAAGCTCTCGGGCGGGGTCCAGCTCTCGCGGGCCAGGGTGATGGTGCCCTGGTTGCGCGGCAGGCTGTAGAAGTCGGGGCCGTGGAAGCTGGCAAAACCCTCCAACTTGTCCAACGCCCCGGCATTGTCAAAAGCTTCGGCGTACATCTCGATCGCGGCGTGGGCGGTGTAGCAGCCTGCGCAGCCGCTGGCGTGTTCTTTGAGCTGCGCGGGGTGGGGCGCGCTGTCGGTGCCCAAGAAAAATTTGGCACTGCCGCTGGTGGCGGCTTGCACCAGCGCCAGGCGGTGGGTTTCGCGCTTGAGCACCGGCAGGCAGTAGTAGTGCGGACGGATACCGCCGGTGAAGATGGCGTTGCGGTTGTACAGCAGGTGGTGGGCGGTGATGGTGGCGGCGGTGAAGCGGTCGGCCTCGGCCACATACTGCGCTGCCTCCAGCGTGGTGATGTGCTCAAAAACGATCTTCAATTCGGGGAAGTCGCGGCGCAGCGGGATCAGTTGCTGGTCGATGAAGACGGCTTCACGGTCGAACAGGTCGATGTCGGGGCTGGTGACTTCGCCGTGCACCAGCAGCAGCATGTCGGCGCGCTGCATGGCTTCCAGCGTTTTGTAGATTTTGCGCAGGTCGGTCACGCCTGCATCGCTGTTGGTGGTGGCACCGGCGGGGTAGAGCTTGGCGGCCACCACGCCTGCGTCTTTGGCGCGGGCGATTTCCTCGGCGGGCAGGCTGTCGGTGAGGTACAGCGTCATCAGCGGCTCAAAGGCCACACCCGCAGGTACGGCGGCCATGATGCGCTCTTTATACGATAGCGCCTGGGCGGTGCTGGTGACCGGCGGGCGCAGGTTCGGCATGATGATGGCGCGGCCAAACTGGGCGGCGGTGTGCGGCACCACAGTGCGCAGGGCGTCGCCGTCGCGCACATGCAGGTGCCAGTCGTCGGGGCGGGTCAGGGTGAGGGTTTGGGTGGTCATGGGCCGATTTTCCCAGAAGCACGGAAGGCCAACAAAAAAGCACCCGCAGGTGCTTTTTTGTAGTGGGTGCTTGTCGCTCAGTGCTGCAAGATTTTGTTCAAAAACTCTTTGGTGCGCGGCTGGCGGTTTTCCGGGTGGCTGAAGAACTCGTCTTTGGAGCAGTCTTCCAGAATTTTGCCGCCCACGTCGATAAAGATCACGCGGCTGGCGACCTTGCGGGCAAAGCCCATTTCGTGGGTCACGCACATCATGGTCATGCCTTCTTTGGCCAGGCTGACCATCACGTCCAGCACTTCACCGACCATTTCAGGGTCCAGCGCAGAAGTGGGTTCGTCAAACAGCATGACCATGGGGTCCATGCTCAGGGCACGGGCAATCGCCACACGCTGCTGCTGACCACCGGAGAGCTGGCCAGGGAACTTGTCTTTGTGCGCCATCAGGCCCACGCGGTCCAGCATCTTCAGGCCACGGGTCTTGGCTTCGTCGGCGCTGCGGCCCAGCACCTTGATCTGGGCGATGGTCAGGTTTTCGGTCACCGACAGGTGTGGGAACAGCTCGAAATGCTGGAACACCATGCCGACCTTGGAGCGCAGCTTGGGCAAATCGGTCTTGGGGTCGTGCAGCGGAATGCCATTGACGGTGATCTCGCCCTTTTGAAAGGGCTCCAGCGCATTGACGGTTTTGATCAGCGTGGACTTGCCAGAGCCGGAAGGCCCGCAGACCACCACCACATCGCCCTTTTTGATGCTGACATTGCAGTTATTGAGCACTTGCACGGGGCCGTACCACTTGGAAACGTCTTTGATTTCAATCATTTTTAACTCCACGGTTCTGTATCAGCGAATGATGGCGATCTTGGCTTGCAGCTTTTTAACCGTGTAGGAAAGGCTGAAGCAAATCACGAAATAAACCACGGCGGCCAGCAGGTACGACTCTTCGGTCGCACCATAGATCTTGCCTGCCGTCACAAAGCCCTTGAGCAGGTCGTAGGCACCGATGGCGTAGACCAGCGAGGTGTCCTGAAACAGGATGATGGTCTGGGTCAGCAAAATCGGCAGCATGTTGCGAAAAGCCTGCGGCAAAATCACCAGGCGCATGTTCTGCGCGTAGGTCATGCCTACAGCCTGTCCGGCAAACACTTGGCCACGCGGAATGGACTGGATACCGGCACGCATGATTTCGCTGAAGTACGCCGCCTCAAATGCCACGAAGGTGATGATGGCAGACGCCTCGGCCCCAATCGGCTGGCCAATCATGAACGGCACCAGCAGGAAGAAGCCCAAAATCACCATCACCAGTGGCACCGAACGCATGCCATTGACGTAGATGGTGGCCAGCGTCATCAGCGGTTTGCGGCCTGACAACCGCATCAATGCCAGCAAGGTGCCGAAAAAGATGCCGCCCAACGTGGCGATGACCGTGAGTTCGATGCTAAAGAAAAAGCCTTTGGCAACAAACTTGGAGATAACGTCCGCGTTAAAGAAAGAAAAATCAAAGCCTAACATCAGTGACCTCCCCCGGTGCCGGCAACCACAAAACCAGGAATCTGAAGGCGCTTCTCAAAGTACGCAAAGATCCGGTTTACGGCGAATGCCGAGATAGCGTAGGCGATGGTGACGCCCACAAAAATTTCCACGCCGCGCGCGGTTTCCTCTGCGGCCTGGGTATAGAACCAGGTCAGTTCGGCAATCGACACGGCAAACGCAACCGACGAGTTTTTCAGCAAGTTCATCGACTCGCTGGTCAGCGGCGGCATGATGATGCGCACGGCCATGGGCAGCAGCACATAGCGGTAGGCCTGAAAGGTGGTGAATCCCATCGCCATGGAGGCGTAGCGTTGGCCCCGTGGCAGTGCCTGGATACCGGCACGCACCTGCTCGGCAATACGTGCCGAGGTGAAGAAACCCAGAGCCATCACCACCAGCAAGAAGCCCGGCATTTTTTGCATGGCTGGAATAGCTTTTGGCACCACGAAGTACCACAAGAAAACCTGCACCAGCAGCGGGATATTGCGGAACAACTCTACCCACACATTGCCTAGCCGGGTCAGCCAGGGACTGTTGGGCAAAGTGCGCACCACACCCATGAAACCGCCCACCGTGACCCCCACCAACCAGGAGCACCCGGCAACGGCCAGGGTCCAGCCCCAAGCATCCAGCATCCAACGGAAATAGGTCACCCCATCTTCGTTTTCCTTTAACCAAATCATCCAATTCATGCAGACCTCCTGGCACCCACTACGTCACTCCAAAAACCAAGGACTCCGCCAAGCAACTGCCAGGCGAAGTCCTTCTTACGCACACCAATAATTACTTCTTGGTGTACTCTTCCAGCGGCTTGTCGCTCAAGGTGGCCCACGCTGCCTTGGTTTCGGCCGTTGCAGGCATGTCCAGCTTCACGCTCTTGGGAGGAATAGCCTGGACAAACCATTTGTCATAGATCTTCGCAATCTCGCCCGACTTGACCATAGCCGCGATAGTGTCGTCGCCAAATTTCTTGAATATCGCGTCGTCCTTGCGCACCATGATGCCGATGGGCTCATTGCTCAGCACTTCACCAACGATCTTGAAATCATGCGGATTTTTGGAGTTCATGATGTTGCCGATCAGGATCGAGCCGTCCATCACAAACGCGTCGGCACGGCCAGACTCCAGCAGCAAGAAGCTGTCGGAATGGTCCTTGCCAAACACTTCCTTGAAGTCCACGCCCGTCGCGCGCTCGTTCTTGCGCAGCAACTGCACCGAGGTGGTCCCGGTGGTGGTGGCCACATTTTTGCCATTCAACTGGGCAATGGCAGTGATACCGGAATTGGCCTTGACCGCAATACGCACTTGTTCCATGTAAACGGTGGACAGGAAGGACACGTCCTTCTGGCGCGTGGCATTGTTGGTGGTGGAACCGCACTCGATATCCACAGTACCGTTTTGCACCAGCGGGATGCGGTTCTGCGATGTCACCGGCAGGTATTTGACTTCCAGCTTACGACCCGCCGCCTTTTCAACCGCGGTAATGATGTGCTGGCAGACTTCCACGTGGAAGCCGGCATATTTGCCATCACCCAGCGTGTACGACAGCGCGCCGGACGAGTCCCGCACGCCCATGGTGATCACGCCCGATGCCTTGACCTTGGCCAGGGTATCGTTGGCTTGCGCAAAAGCGCTACCGGTAGCCAAAGCGGCAACAGCAACCGCTAACAAATGTTTCTTCATGAAATGCTCCAGGGTAAAAGTGAGAACTACACAACGTAAATTTTAAGGAATCTGCCTCAAGGGATAACCCTCACGCCCAATCTTGGTGCGTGCGGTATGCACCATAGAACATATTTCCGTGGTCTGCAGGTTCCATGCCTGCACATACGCACCGGCATTTTTCACTGCAAAGAAGTTATTTTGCATACAATATTTATATAATATTGCATTCAAGAAAAAAATGTCGGTATTTTGTATTCGATTTTATAAACAAATCTCCCGGCATCCGCCTGGGTAAACCTTCAATTCGCCATGCGAACCGCTCGGGCCAGGGCCACGGGCTGGGTTAACTTCTCCGGCACCAGCAATGCCTCCAGCTCGGCGCGGGTCATGATGCCCAGCGACTCGGCCACCTCACCAATCGGGGCACCCGTCTTCATCGCAGTCTTAGCAATCAGGGCCGACTTTTCGTAACCAATGATGGGGTTGAGCGCCGTGACCAGAGTGACTGACTCGCGTACCCGTTTAGCCAGCAGTTCGCGGTTGGGCTCAATGCCCGCTACGCAGTTGGTCTGCAAGGTCAAGCAGGCTTGGCTCAGGTGCGTGATACTTTTAAATAAACTCCAGCCCATCACAGGCTCGAAGGCATTCAGCTGCAGTTGGCCCGCTTCGGACGCCATAGTCACCGTCACGTCATTGCCAATCACTTCAAATGCCACCTGGTTCATCACTTCGGGGATCACCGGATTCACCTTGCCGGGCATGATGCTGGAGCCTGCTTGTCGCGCAGGCAGGCGGATATCGCCAAACCCGGCTTGCGGGCCGCTGGATAGCAGGCGCAGGTCGTTACAAATTTTGCTGAGCTTGCAGGCGACCCGCTTAAGCACGCCAGACAGTTGCACAAACGCACCTGTGTCCTGCGTAGCTTCGATCAGGTTGCTGGCTTTTTCTACCGGTACGCCGCTAATGATGGCCAACGCCTTGCAAGCCATGTCGGCATAGCCGCCAGGCGCGTTGATACCGGTACCGATAGCGGTGGCTCCCAGGTTGATTTCCTGGATCAAGACACGGGCCTCGCGCAGACGGGCTTCGTCTTCGCCGATCATGATTGCGTAGGTCAAAAACTCCTGCCCCAGCGTCATGGGCACGGCGTCCTGCAGCTGGGTGCGGCCGATCTTCAAAATATCCTTGAATTCGTGCGCCTTGGCTTCAAAACCTGCACGCAAAAACGCCATCGATGCGAGCAACTGGTCGATGCCCAGCCACAGCGCAATACGCACTGCCGTGGGATACACATCATTGGTACTTTGCGAGGCGTTAACGTGGTCGTTAGGGTGCAGCACATCGTAGCGACCTTTGTCCAGGCCCATTTTTTCCAGGGCCAGGTTGGCGATCACCTCGTTGGCATTCATATTGGTAGATGTGCCTGCACCGCCCTGAATGACATCCACCACAAATTCAGCGTGCAGCTGACCCGCTACCAGGTCATCGCAGGCCAGCACGATGGCATCGGCAAGCTTTTGGTCCAGCACGCCAAGCTGGGCGTTGGTTTGTGCGGCAGCTTTTTTGACGAAAGCCAAGGCACGAATCAGGTCTGGCATAGCCGAGATGCGGGTACCAGAGATAGGAAAGTTCTCCACCGCCCGGGCAGTATGCACACCCCAGTAAGCATCCGCGGGGATATGCTTTTCACCCAAAAAGTCGTGTTCGAGACGGACATTCGCAGACATGGGGTTTCCGTGGTGTTTGTGGAGGTGGCGAACTGTAAAGGTCAGCCTGCCCAAACACCAATGCTGATTGCATGCTGCGCCATGCATTCTTGTCATAGATTTGACATACGGTGCATGTAGCGCACCGCATCGCCCCCGCCGCAGGCTACTTGGCGCTGCTTTGGGATACCAGATAAGTCCACAACGCCTGGGCGGTGCCCTTGGCTGCAGCTGGACCATTGGGCTTTTCACGGTAGGCACGCACATCCATGGTCATCTCCAGCCCGGTAAGCCCGGGAGGAGTGGCGCTAACCAGCTTGCGGGCGCGCAGCTCTTTTTTGACCGCACTGTAAGGCAAGAAGGCAATGCCGTGCCCCTCCAGCGCCATCGCCTTCAGACCTTCGGCCATGTCAGTCTCATACACCCGGTCCAGATGGATGGCGGTGCTGGACTGCTTCAAAATCATGTCTACCGTCTGGCCCAGGTAGGCCCCCGGCGCATAACCCAGGTAGGGCAGCAACTGGCCGGGCTTGCCCGGCAGCTGGAACAGTGGCGCGCCGTCAATATCTGCTTTTACGTAGGGCGCAATGACCTCTTGCCCGAGATACACCATCTCATAACGGTCTGCAGCCAGTTGGAACGGTTGGGAACTGTGGTGGTAGGCGATCAGCAGGTCGCAGCTACCTTCGACCAACCGCATCACCGCATCGTGTACGTTCAAGGCGATAAGCCGGCTTTTAATAGGGCCGAATTTCTCGCGCAGCAACGATACCCAGGCCGGAAAGAAGGTGAACGCCAGGGTGTGCGGCACGGCAAATTCAATCACGTCTTGCCCAGCAGAGTGGTGGCCGCGCAGCATGGCACGGGTACTTTGCAAGGCCTGCAGCACCTCCAGGGACTGGGCGTACAGGGTTTCACCCGCCGAAGTCAGCCGCGTGGGGTAAGAGCTGCGGTCCACCAGATCGGTACCTGCCCAGCCCTCCAGCGCCTGGATACGCCGCGAAAACGCGGGTTGGGTCACGTGCCGCAGCTGGGCAGAGCGGCTGAAACTGCGGGTTTCAGCCAAGCTAACGAAATCTTCAAGCCATTTGGTTTCCATAGCCTGATTATGGCGGTCAGCAGCCCCGGCCTGGCGAGAGGGAAAACCAAGAAGCGGCTACGCCCGCCACCTCAGGCACTACACTTTTAATAGCAGCTTGAGCATATGAACAATGCGATTGCACCTGAATATCCATCCAAAATTCACGCGCCCACAAAAAAGCCGCTCGAAAGCGGCTTTTTACAACATCGCAACAAATCAGCGGTTCTGGCGGAACTTGCGCAAGGCCGAAATCTGGGCGGCCATGATGGCCAGCTCAGATTGGGCTTTGGCAATGTCCAACTCGCCTTTGGCGTTGCGCAGAGCTTCCTCTGCGGCAGCCTTGGCAGCATTGGCTTTTTCTTCGTCCAGGTCTTTGCCGCGAATCGCGGTGTCTGACAAGACCGTCACACAGTTAGGCTGAACTTCGAGCACGCCACCGGCCACAAAGATGAATTCTTCGGTACCGTCAGCCTTTTCGATGCGCACCGAGCCGGGCTTGATCTTGGTAATCAGCGGGGTGTGGCGGGGGTAAATGCCCAGCTCACCCGACGCACCAGGCAAAGCCACAAACTTGGCTTCGCCGGAGAAGATGGATGCTTCAGCACTGACAACATTCACATGGATGGTTGGCATACGTTTCCTTGGGGGTCCAGCGTGGTGAAAAAAGCGATGGCGCAAGTCGGACCTGCGCCGTCAGGTCATTAGACCTTTTTCGCCTTTTCAATGGCTTCATCAATGGAGCCGACCATGTAGAACGCTTGTTCTGGCATGTGGTCGCATTCGCCATTGACAATCATCTTGAAACCACGGATGGTTTCCGACAATGGCACGTACTTGCCGGGCGAACCGGTAAACACTTCGGCCACGTGGAACGGCTGGCTCAGGAAACGCTGAATCTT